>NZ_JARAVK010000087.1:0-35802 GCF_033792765.1 Streptomyces sp. PA03-6a
GCCTTGTGCGGCGGCCCCGCGGACACCAGCGTCTCCGGGAAGCGGGCCGTGCTGGCCCGCTTCCCGGAGACGCTGGTGTCCGCGGGGCCGCCGCACAAGGCGGGCCGGGTGCAGGCCTGGGTGGTGGGCCCGGGGCTGGGCGACGGGCCGGAGGCGCGGCGCTCGGTGGACGACGTGCTCGCCTCGGACGTGCCCGTGCTCGTCGACGCGGACGGCCTGCGGCTGCTGGACCGGGCCGTGGTGCGCTCCCGCGCCGCGGGCACCGTGCTGACCCCGCACGCGGGGGAGGCGGCGGCGCTGCTCGGCGTGGCCCGCGAGGAGGTGGAGGCGGCGCGGCTGGACCACGTACGGAGGCTGGCCGACGCGTTCGGCGCGACGGCGCTGCTGAAGGGCTCCACGACGCTCGTCGCGTCCCCGGAGCCGGGGGTGCCGGTCCGGGTCAATCCCACGGGGACGTCCTGGCTGGCCACGGCCGGCAGCGGTGACGTGCTCTCCGGTATCACCGGGTCCCTGCTGGCCGCGGGGCTCGTCCCGCGCGACGCGGCTTCCGTCGGCGCCTACTTGCACGGTCTGTCGGCGCGGGTCGCCGCGGGCCCGGTGGGCGCGCCGATCGCCGCGCACGACGTGGCCGCCGCCCTTCCCGACGCCTGGCGCGACATCAGGTCCTGACCCGCCGTCAATCGACTGGGCGAAACGGGTGGAGTCCGCCGACGTGGCGTTCCGCCGGGCGGCCGCACGTCAATTTGTGTGTTCATGGGAACGTATGCCAGAAGCAGGGTCCGGCTGCTCACCGCGGCAGTGGTCGCCCTTGCCGCGCTCGGTGCGCACACGACGGCCGCCGCGGACGACGACTGGCCGGTGCCGGTGGACCGGCTCGTCCCCGGGGTCCCCTTCGGCCCGGCCGCCTCCCGGCAGGTCGACACCCCCGACCAGGGCGCGCTGCCCCGCACGATCGGCTTGGCGCCGACCGGGCCCACGCGCAGCGCCGTGCCCTCCGAGGACGAGGGCGAGGACTGGGTGGATCCGCAGCTGGTGGAGTTCGTACCGGCCAAGGACGTCGAGCGGGCCCGTACGTTCCAGCAGGAGCGGGCCGCCGAGGAGGAGGAGGACGGGGACCCGTACTACGAGGAGGACGAGGAGGACGGGTCTAACCCGGAGCCCGCCGAGTACTGCACGTCCTTCACCGGCCCCTACCAGCGCGAGGTCGAGAAGCGGCTGCGGCTGCGCGTGAACGGCAGGCAGTCCGAGGCCGACTGCTCGCAGATCCGCCGCTACCAGAAGGCCAAGGGCATCGTGCCCGCCACCGGCTTCGCGGGCCCCACCACCTGGGGCTACCTCCGTCTCGACGAGGCCGCCAGGAAGGGCCCCAACGCCTCCCGCCGGTGCCCGGCGCCGGCCCGGGGCAAGCGCATCGTCTGCATCGACCTCAACCGCCAGCTGCTGTGGGTGCAGAGCGGCAGCACCAAGGTCGTCTTCGGCCCCGTCGCCATCCGCAGCGGCCGCAGCGGTTACCTCACCCGTACCGGCCGCTTCTCCGTCTACTGGCGCCACAAGGACCACGTCTCCGACATCTACGACGCCCCGATGCCCTACAGCCAGTTCTTCAGCGGCGGCCAGGCGATGCACGCCACTCCCGGGAGCGTCTACAAGGCGCCCGGATCGCACGGCTGCATCAACCTGTCCAACCGCAACGCGCGCCTGCTGTGGAACCTCCTGAAGATCCAGGAAGCGGTGTACGTGTGGGGCAGGAAACCCGCCACGTGACGGCGGCACAGGGCCGGCCTGAGACACTGGGCGCGATGGATGAGACGAATCTGCGCGCCCAGGCCACGATCGACCTCGCCGCCCTGCGGTCCAACGTCGCGGCGCTGCGCGCCCGCGCGCCCCGCTCCGGGCTGATGGCCGTGGTCAAGGCGGACGCCTACGGCCACGGGATGGTGCCGTGCGCCCGGGCCGCCCTGGAGGCGGGCGCGGGCTGGCTCGGCACGGCGACGCCCGACGAGGCGCTGGCCCTGCGCGCGGCCGGGATCACGGCCCCCGTGCTGTGCTGGCTGTGGACGCCGGGAGGGCCCTGGCGGGCCGCCGTGGAGGCGGACGTCGACGTGACGGTCAGCGCGCTGTGGGCGCTGCGCGAGGTCGCGGAGGCCGCCGCGGCCGCGGGCCGGACCGCGCGCGTCCAGCTGAAGGCCGACACGGGCCTGGGCCGCAACGGCGCCCAGCCCGCGGAGTGGCCCGACCTCGTCGCCGCCGCCCGCGCAGCCGAGACCGAGGGCCTGGTCAAGGTCACCGGGCTGTGGTCGCACTTCGCGTGCGCCGACGAGCCCGGCCACCCCTCCATCGCGGCGCAGCTCGCCGTCTTCCACAGCGCCCTGGAGACCGCGGAGCGCGCCGGGTTGCGCCCCGAGGTCCGGCACATGGCGAACTCCCCAGCCACGCTGACCCTGCCCGAGGCGCACTTCGACCTGGTCAGGACCGGGGTGGCGATGTACGGGATCTCGCCGGTCCCGCAGGTCGGCGGCCCGGCGGACTTCGGGCTGCGCCCGGTGATGACGTTGTCGGCGCGACTGGCCTCGGCCAAGCGCGTCCCCGGCGGCCACGGGGTCTCCTACGGGCACCACTACACGACACCCGGCGAGACGACCCTCGCCCTGGTGCCCGTCGGGTACGCCGACGGCGTCCCGCGGCACGCCTCGGGCACCGGCCCGGTGCTGGTGGCGGGCAAGTGGCGGACGGTCGCCGGGCGGGTGGCGATGGACCAGTTCGTGGTCGACCTCGGGGGCGACGGCGCCGACGCGGGTGACGAGGCAGTACTGTTCGGCCCTGGTGACCGCGGTGAGCCGACCGCCGAGGACTGGGCACGGGCGGCGGGCACCATCGCATACGAGATCGTCACTCGGATCGGGACCCGGGTGCCGCGCGTCTACGTGGGTACGTAAACGCGTAGCCAAGGGGAAGCAGCGATACGACCATGACCGAGAGCGGTAGGGCAACGGGGACGGCGATCGAGGCGGTGGCCGAAGCGGCCGCCGCTTCGGGTCGCTGGCAGCGCGCCGGGATCGTCGGCGCGGCGGTGGGCGTCGTCGCGGCGGGTGCCGCCGCGGGCGTGGCGCTGGAGCGGGCCACGGTGGGCCGGAGCATGCGCAAACGCGCCCGGCTCGCCCTCGACCTGGCAGGGCCCTACGGCTCGCTGCGCGGGATGCCGGGCCGGGTCGCCGCGGAGGACGGCACCGAGATCTACTACGAGGTCGAGGAGGCGGACCCGGCGGCGATCGACGCGGCCGCGCCGACGCGACGCTGGCAGTTCTTCCGCCGCGGCGGCCAGGCGCCGCCGCTGACCGTGGTCTTCTGCCACGGGTACTGCCTCAACCAGGACTCCTGGCACTTCCAGCGCGCCGCGCTGCGCGGGGCGATACGCGCCGTCTACTGGGACCAGCGCAGCCACGGCCGCTCCGGCCGGGGCAAGGACCAGGCGGACGGCGAGCCCGCCACGATCGACCAGCTCGGCCGCGACCTGAAGGCGGTGATCGACGCCGCAGCGCCGGAGGGCCCGTTGGTGCTCGTCGGGCACTCCATGGGGGGCATGACGGTCATGGCGTTCGCCGACCAGTTCCCCGAGGTGGTGGCCGAGCGCGTGGCCGGCTTCGCCTTCGTCGGCACGTCCTCCGGCAGGCTGGCCAGCGTGACGCTGGGCCTGCCGGCGGCCGGGGCGCGGGCGCTGCGGGCGCTGGCGCCGGGGGTGCTGCGGATCCTGGGCACCCAGGTCGACCTGGTGGAACGGGGGCGCCGGGCGACGGCCGACCTCTTCGCCGGGATCATCAAGCGCTACTCCTTCGGCTCCGAGGTGGACCCGGGCGTCGCGCGCTTCGCCGAGCGGATGATCGAGTCGACCCCGATCGACGTCGTCGCCGAGTTCTACCCGGCCTTCACCGAGCACGAGAAGAGCGAGGCCCTGGACGTGCTGGACGGCCTGCCCGGGCTCGTACTGGCCGGGGACAAGGACCTGCTGACGCCCAGTGAGCACAGCCGGTCCATCGCCGAGCGCCTGCCGGACACCGAGCTGGTGGTGGTGCCCGGGGCCGGGCACCTGGTGATGCTGGAACACCCCGAGCTGGTCAACACGCACCTGGCGGCGCTGCTCGCCGAGGCGGCCGACGCCTCGCGCGCAGCGGTCCCGCAGGCGCTGCGCGAACTGGCGGTGCCGCCGCCCGCCGGGCCGGACAGGGCGGACCGCGTGGTCTCCGGCGGCGCGTAGCATTCGGGCACATGGGCATGGAAGCCATCGGCATGGAAGCGACCCGGGTCACCGTCAAGACCCCCGACCAGATGCGCGAGCTGGGGCGCCGTCTCGCGCCGCTGCTGCGCGCCGGCGACCTCGTCGTCCTCAGCGGTGACCTGGGAGCGGGCAAGACCACGCTGACCCGTGGCCTGGGCGAGGGCCTGGGCGTCCGGGGCGCGGTGACGTCGCCGACCTTCGTGATCGCGCGGGTGCACCCCTCGCTGGGCGGCGGCCCCGCCCTGGTGCACGTGGACGCGTACCGGCTGACCGGCGGCCTCGACGAGATGGAGGACCTGGACCTCGACGTCTCGCTGCCGGAGTCGGTGGTCGTGGTCGAGTGGGGCGAGGGCAAGGTCGAGGAGCTCTCCGACGACCGGCTGCAGCTGGTGATCCACCGCGCGGTGGGCGAGGTCGCCGCGAACGGGCAGGAGGACCACGACGTGCGCGAGGTCGTCGTCACCGGGGTCGGCGGGCGCTGGGCCGGTGAGGACCTGGCGGGGCTCGGCGTCTGAGCGCGTAACCGTTCCGACAAGGTGTCGGGAAGATGTTGCGTACGGCACGTCCGCCGTGTTCTGCTGGAGTCCAGGAGTTGGTTAGGGCTGCCTAACCCGACCCCCGTCGGACCCAGGAGGCATCCATGTCGGCCCACACGGCCCCGGAGCCGGAGCAGGGTTACTCGATGCAGGCGCTGCTGGCGGCGGCCGCGGCGGCGAACGCGGTGTGCACCCCGCCGGGGGAGCCCGAGGAGCCGGAACCGGACACGGCGCAGGACGAACCCACGCGGCGCCCCGAGGCGGACGCGGCCTAGACGGACGCCGCCCAGGCGGAGGCCGTCCGGACCGGTCCGGACGGGCCGCGGGACACGAGGTGCCCGCCGCCCGCCGGGTGGACCCGGTGGGCGTTCACTCGTCCGGGGGAAATCAGCGCACGACGACGATCTTGGTGTTCACGGTCGCGAACTTCCACAGCGCCGCCCCGTCCTTCCGCTTCTCGCGGATGCCGCCGGTCTGCTGACCCGGGGGCGGGGCGTCGGGCAGGGAGCCGTCCTTCGCCGCGCTGAAGCCGATCACCACGCTGTCGACGGTCGTGAACCGCACCACGTTCTCGACGGCCACGCCGTCGCCGCCGACGCTGGTGGCGCTGCGGGAGGTCACGGAGTAGCTGCCGGGGGCGGGGTCCACGGTGCCGGGGACGACCTTGTACGTGGAGCGCACCTTCCCGTCGTCGCCGACCAGCCACACGCGGTCCGCGCGCAGCGAGTACACGACCCTGCTGCCGCTGCCGGAGGCCGCGGGGAGCTCGTCCGTCCGCTTCGGCGAGGGCGAGGCGGAGGCCGCCAGGGAGGTGTCGCGGCCGCCGGTGTCCGTGGGACGGACGCCCTTGGCCATCTCACTGGCGGAGCTGGAGGCCTGGACGGCGAGCACGCCGACGGCGGCCAGTGCGGCTGCGGTCAGTCCGGTCACGATCGTCCCTGAACCGATCCTTGCCACGGCTTTCCTCCGGAGGTGGGCGTCACGCTGGGTTGACGTTAGCAGCCGTGCCGCACGGCGACGGGAGCGCCGTCCCGGGCCGCGGTGGTGCCCCCGTCCTGGCAGGGCCACCCCGGTGAACGCCGTAGGCTGAACGCGTGCTGCTGCTTGCCTTCGATACCGCAACCCCCGCCGTGACGGTCGCCCTGCACGACGGCCGGCGCGTGCTCGCCGAGTCGACGGAGATCGACGCGAGACGGCACGGGGAGCTGCTGATGCCCGCCGTGGACCGTGTGCTGCGGGAGGCGGGGGCCGGACTGGGCGACGTGACCGGGATCGTGGTCGGGGTCGGCCCCGGCCCGTACACGGGGCTGCGCGTCGGGCTGGTGACCGCGGTCTCCTTCTCCGACGTGCTCGGCGTTCCCGTCCACGGGATCTGCACCCTCGACGGGCTGGCCTACGCCGCCGGGATCGAGGGGCCGTTCGTCGTGGCGACGGACGCCCGCCGCAAGGAGGTCTACTGGGCCCGGTACGAGGGCCCGCGGGCCCGGGTGACCGACCCGGCCGTGGACCGGCCCGGCGACATCGCCGGCGAGGTCGCCGGGGTGCCCGCGGTCGGCGCGGGCGCCGCCCTGTACCCCGAGGCCTTCACCGACGTCCGCCCGCCCGCCGACCAGTCCGCCGCCGCGCTGGCCGCGCTCGCCGCCGTGAAGCTGGCGGACGGCGAGGACTTCCTCCCCGCGCTGCCGCTCTACCTGCGCCGCCCGGACGCCCAGGTGCCGGCCGGCTACAAGGCGGTCCTGCCGAAGTGACCGCCCTGATGCGCGAGATGCGCTGGTGGGACCTGGACCCGGTGATGGAGCTCGAGCACCGGCTCTTCCCGGACGACGCGTGGTCGCGCGGCATGTTCTGGTCCGAACTGGCCGACGCGCGGCACCCGTCGGCGACCCGGCACTACGTCGTGGCCGAGGACGAGGCCGGGCGGATCATCGGCTACGGGGGCCTGGCCGCCGTCGGCGGCACCGGGGACGTGCAGACCATCGGCGTCGCCCCCGAGCAGTGGGGCACCGGCCTCGGCGCGCTGCTGCTCGGGGAACTGCTGCGCCGGGCCACCGCCTTCGAGTGCCACGAGGTGCTGCTGGAGGTGCGGGTCGACAACGTCCGCGCCCAGCGGCTGTACGCGCGCTTCGGCTTCGAGCCGATCGGCTTCCGCCGCGGCTACTACCAGCCGGGCAACGTCGACGCGCTCGTGATGAGGCTCGGCGAGCTGCCGGCATCCCCTGACGTACCGGGACTACAAGGAACAGAGACCACCCATGGCTGACGAGCCCCTTGTCCTCGGCATCGAGACGTCCTGCGACGAGACCGGTGTCGGCATCGTACGCGGGCACACCCTGCTGGCCGACGCGATCGCGTCCAGCGTGGACGAGCACGCCCGTTTCGGCGGCGTCGTCCCCGAGGTCGCCAGCCGCGCGCACCTGGAGGCGATGGTCCCCACGATCCAGCGCGCGCTGAAGGAGGCCGGCGTCGCCGCCTCCGACCTCGACGGGATCGCCGTCACCGCCGGCCCCGGGCTCGCGGGCGCGTTGCTGGTCGGCGTGTCCGCGGCCAAGGCGTACGCCTACGCGCTCGGCAAGCCGCTGTACGGGGTCAACCACCTGGCCTCCCACATCTGCGTGGACCAGCTGGAGCACGGGCCGCTGCCCGAGCCGACGATGGCGCTGCTGGTGTCCGGCGGCCACTCGTCGCTGCTGCTGGCCCCCGACATCACCGGCGACGTGCGCCCGCTGGGCTCCACCATCGACGACGCGGCGGGCGAGGCCTTCGACAAGGTCGCCCGCGTGCTGGGCCTCGGCTTCCCCGGCGGCCCGGCCATCGACCGCGCGGCCCGCGAGGGCGACCCGGACGCGATCCGCTTCCCCCGCGGCCTGACCGGCTCCCGCGACCCGCTCTACGACTTCTCCTTCTCCGGCCTGAAGACGGCCGTGGCCCGGTGGATCGAGTCCAAGCGCCGGGAGGGCGTGGAGGTGCCGGTCGCGGACGTGTCCGCGTCCTTCCAGGAGGCCGTCGTCGACGTCCTCACCCGCAAGGCGATCCGGGCCTGCAGGGACAACGGCGTCGACCACCTGATGATCGGCGGCGGTGTCGCGGCCAACAGCCGGCTGCGCTCGCTGGCGCAGGAGCGCTGCGAGGACGCGGGCATCGTCCTGCGCGTGCCGCGCCCCAAGCTGTGCACCGACAACGGCGCCATGGTCGCGGCCCTCGGCGCGGAGATGGTGGCCCGCGGCCGGCCGTCCTCCACGTGGGACCTGCCCGCGGACTCCTCGCTGCAGGTGACGGACGTGTCCGTGCCCGGCCACACGCACGACCACGACCACGATCACGACCATCTCCACGAGCTCAGCAAGGACAACCTCTACTCGTGACCGTCGCCCTGATGTGGGAGGCCCGCGCCGTCGAGGGGCGAGGGCCCGAGCTGCTGGCGTGGGCCCGCGAACGGACGCTGTCCCCGGCCCCGCTGCGCCGCGAGACCTTCTCCGCCCCTCAGGACCGGGTCCTGGTCATCACCTGGTGGGACGCCCCGTACGACGCGGAGCTGCCCGAGCTGCCCGAGCCCGGCGACGGCCTGGCCCGGCGGGCCGTCCACCGCTGGCGCTTCGAGTCGGTGGGGGTCACGGCCTAGCCCCGGGGCGCGGGAGGGCCGGTCGTATGATGGGTCCGGCGTCGATCGCAACCGGGCTTCTGCTCGGCGCCGCCCCCCGAGCAGGCGTCCTGCCGGACGACCGGTGTCCGGGAGGCGTTCTCGCAGGTGGCGAAGTACGCGTGACCGACTCCGGCTGTGCCGTCCTCTTCGATCTCGACGGCGTCCTCCTCGACAGCCGGCAGGCGATGCGACGGGCGATCCTCGACGTCGCCCGTGCCGCCCTGGGCGAGCCCGTCGACGAGAGCCGTCTGCCGGCCGGACTCGACCACCTTCCCCATCACGAACTCCTGGCGCGTCTCGGTGTGACCGACCAGGAGACCGTGTTCGGAGCCTCCTGGGAGGACGCGCTCACCCTCGCCACGTGGGGTGCGTCGCCGTTCCCGGGCGCCGTCGGCGTGCTGCGCGACCTCGCGGCCTCCGGCACGGCGATCGGGGTGGTGACCATGCAGCCCGCGAGCCGGGTGACGCGGCTCGTCCCCGCGGAGCTGTCCGCGCACTTCGGCGTGGTGGTCGGATGGGGCGACGCGGCGCCCAAGCCCTCCGGGGAGGGGATCCTGCTCGCGCTCGACCGTCTCGGGGTGCCGCCCGGCCGCGCCTGCTTCGTGGGCGACAGCCCCTCCGACGTCGCCGCCGCGGCGGCCGCCGGGATCCCGTCGATCGGCGCGGTCTGGGGGTACACCGGCCCCGCGCTGGGCAGCTGCGACCCCACCGTCCTCGCCGCTGCCCTCACCGACGTGCCGGGCGCCGCGCGGCGCCTGCTGCGCCGGACGTAGCGCCTCAGCCGCGGACCGGGCCGCCCAGCAGCATGCTCGGGGCGCCCGCGACACGGGTGAGGAAGACCGTGGCCGCGTGGGGGCCCTGCGGCTTGACGCGGCGGCGCACCTCCTCCGGCTCGACGGGCGAGCCGCGCTTCTTAACGGTCAGCACGCCGACCTCGCGTTCGCGCAGCAGGGCCTTGAGCCGCTTGAGGTTGAAGGGCAGCACGTCGGTGATCTCGTAGGCGGTCGCGTACGGCGTCGTGTGCGGCTCGTCCGAGGTGACGTACGCGATGGTCCCGTCGATCAGCCCGCCGCCGACCTGCGCCGCCACGTCGGCCACCATGTGGGCCCGGATGACCGCGCCGTCCGGCTCGTACAGCCAGCGCCCCACGGGGCGCACCTGGGGGTCGGGCAGCCCGGCGGCGGGCAGCGTGGCGCCCGACGGCAGGAGGGTCGCGCGGCGGGTGCCCGGCGCGGTGCCGAACCACAGCACGGCCTCCTTCACGTCGCCGTGGTCGGAGACCCATTCCGCCTCGGCGTCCTCCGGCACGGCCTCGTGGGGGATCCCCGGCGCCACCTTCACGGCGGCCAGCGGCGCCTTCCGCGCCGTCGCCACCGCCCACGACAGCGGCGGGGAGTACGCCTCGGGGTCGAAGATCCGCCCGCCCGTCGCCCGCCACCGCCCTTCTTGCGAAGCGCTGCGCGCTGCACCTCTTGATCGTCCGCCGCGCCGGGCCGGATCGGCGAACACCGCGTCGAAGCCGTCCGTGGCGATCTCCGTCACATCGGCGCAGCGCACCTCGATCAGGTCGGCCAGCCCCAGCGCCTCGGCGTTCGCCCGCACCACCGCGCAGGTCAGCGGGGAGCGGTCGACCGCCAGCACCTCCACCCCGGCGCGGGCCAGCGGGACGGCGTCCCCGCCGATCCCGCAGCACAGGTCCGCCAGCCGCCGCACCCCGAGCGCGGCGAACCGCTCCGCCCGGTGCCGGGCGACGGAGGCGCGCGTCGACTGCTCGACCCCGTCGGGCGTGAAGTACATCCGGTAGGCGTCCTCCCCGAACTTCGCCGCCGCCCGCTGCCGCAGCCGGGCCTGCGTCAGCGCCGCCGCCACCAGGGCGGCGTCGTGCTCCCGCCGCAGCCGTGTCGCGGTCGCCAGTTCGGCGGCGGGGTCGTAGTCCCGCAGGGAGGTCAGCAGCGACTGCCCCTCGTCGGTCAGGAGAGCCGAGAACGCGTCAAGATCCACGCCGTCCATTGTCCCGCGGCACCGGTGCGTGCTGGACTGGCCCGGTACGTGTGGACGAGGGGGGACGGATGACGGCCGTGCTCAGCACGGAATGGGACTCCTTACGGCAGCGGGCCACGCTGAGCGCCGGAGCATCAGGCCGTGCCGCCCCGGTGGAGCGTGTGGACGCGCGGACCCGGGCGGAACTGCTCGGGCGGCTGCGCTGGGAGGTCCTCCAGGGCGGCGGCCTCTTCCTGGCCTACTCCCAGCTGCTCGACGGCGCCGCCTTCGCCGTGCTGCGGCCCGCCGAACTCCTCGACGAGCTCGCGCTGCGCGCCGTCGGCGGCGGGGCGATGATGCCGATCCGGGTCAACGCCCGCGACGCCGACCTGGCGGGACAGCTCGTCGCACTCCTCTCCCGCGGCTTCCTCTTCTCCTCGCTGCCGCTCCCCGACGAGCGCTGCCTGCGCCTGCAGCACGAGCTCGCCGCCCGCGCCGACCCGGCCGCCGCCGCCGCGAGGCTCGCGGCGGAGGGTCCGGCCGCCACGGCGGACCGGCTGCTCGCGGCGACCGGGGTCCTCGGCACCCCCTTGCGGCGGCGCATGGTCACCCGCTGGGACGAGTGGCTGCAGGCGGCCGGACGCGGCCAGCTGGAGGTCAGCCCGCTGCGGCCGGCCGACTACCGGGCCGCGTACGCCGTGCAGCCCCCGCCCCCGCCCGGGGCGCTCGCCGGTGACGCGGGACGGGCCGTGCTCGCCGCGTGGACCGGCGGGGAGTTCGACGTGGACGGCATGCCCCACCGCAGCCGCGTGCACGAGCGGCTGGACGCCTTGCTGCACGACCCGGACCCGCAGGTGCGGGCCGACGGACGGACGCTGCGCGACGCCTTCGACGAGACGTACTACCGGGCGATCGCCGCCGGTGAGGGGTGCGCGCTCGGGGTGAGCGCCACCCGGCACGGCGTACCGCGGGCGGATGCCGAGGCGCTGGGGGAGCGGACCCGGGTGGTGGCCTGGCCGACCCGCTTCGAGTTGCGGCTCGGGCTGCTGACCGCGGCGCAGTGGCAGCGCTTCACCGACGACGCCGAGGACGCCCTCGGGGCGTGGTGGGGGCGGCAGGACCTCGCCGCGCTCCAGGAGGTCGGCGACCTGCTCGGCGGACGGACCAAGGAGCCTCCGGAAGGCCGCGGGGACGAGGTGCCGGTGACCCGCGTGCGGCGCGTCGCGCGGGCGGTCCGCGGGCTCGGCACCGAGTCCCTGGCGGCGGGCGGGCTGAGCGTCGCCGCGGGGGTGCTCGGCCAGGGGGCGCTCGGTTCGTTCGCGGCCGGCGCGGCCGGGGCCCTGACGCCCGTGCTCGTCGCCGCCGTGACCGCGGGGCTGCCGCGCCTGCGGGACTACCGGGGCCGGTACGACGTGATGGAGTTCCCGGCGACGCCGCGGGGGGCGGTCTGATGGACGGCGAGGCGACCCGTACCGGGAGCCGCAAGGCGTACGGCGACGCCGAGGGCGGGCGGTGGTGCGAGGTCCACCTCGACACCTACCGGCTGCCGTCCGGGGCGGAGGTCGAGCTGCACCGGGTCCGGGTCGGCGGCGGTCGCACAGGTGTCGTGGTCCTCGCCCGGCGGGGTGAGGACGTGCTGATGGTCCGTCAGTGGCGGCCCACGGTGGGACGCTGGGCCTGGGAGCTGCCGCGCGGCTTCGGCGAGGCCGACCCCGCCGCCGACGCGCTGCGTGAACTCGCCGAGGAGACCGGGCTGGTGGGCTCGGCGGCGACGGTGGTGGCGGTCCTGGACGTCGACTCCGGGCTGCTGGAGAGCCAGGTGGCCGTCGTCGAGGTGGCCGTCGCCGCGGACGCCGTGGCCCGGCCCGGTGCCGCCGGGGACGGCGAGGTCGCCGAGGCGCGCTGGTGGGGCCCGGACGCCATCGCCGGGGCGGTCCGCTCGGGCGAGCTGCGCGACGGGTTCACCCTTGCCGCGTTCGGCGCGTGGAGCGCCGTCCGCCGGTGAGCGGCACGGGCGCGCCGGGCCCGGAACCGCGCGTCCGGGCACCCCGTCACCCCCGGGTGAGCGCGGATCGTGCGGCGCGGCGTTGGCACTCCGCTTGACCGAGTGCTAAGCGCGTCCTAATCTCGGACCTGGCACTCAGCCATGCCGAGTGCCAGCACAAACGCGACGGGCAGGTCCGGCACCCGCGACGACGGGCCTACCAGGTCGCCACCCCAGACAGACACTCCCGTGAGCCCTTTGAAGGGGGAGGTCGGATCGTGACGACCACCAGCACCAAGGTTGCCATCAAGCCGCTCGAGGACCGCATCGTGGTCCAGCCGCTGGATGCCGAGCAGACCACCGCCTCCGGCCTGGTCATCCCGGACACCGCCAAGGAGAAGCCCCAGGAGGGCGTCGTCCTGGCCGTCGGCCCGGGTCGCTTCGAGGACGGCAACCGCATCCCGCTCGACGTCAAGGTCGGCGACATCGTGCTGTACAGCAAGTACGGCGGCACCGAGGTCAAGTACAGCGGCGAGGAGTACCTCGTCCTCTCGGCTCGCGACGTCCTCGCGATCGTCGAGAAGTAAATACCGGCGCCGCTCGTAACCGAGAAATGCCGTGACCACGCCCCGGGCACACCGAGTCCTCGCACGGACCGGGGACCCGGGGCGCGGTCTTTGACGAGAACCCAAAGACGAGGAATTCCGCCGGTATGGCCAAGATCCTGAAGTTCGACGAGGACGCCCGTCGCGCCCTCGAGCGTGGCGTCAACAAGCTCGCCGACACCGTGAAGGTGACGATCGGCCCCAAGGGCCGCAACGTCGTCATCGACAAGAAGTTCGGCGCCCCGACCATCACCAACGACGGTGTGACCATCGCGCGTGAGGTCGAGATCGACGACCCGTACGAGAACCTCGGCGCGCAGCTGGTGAAGGAGGTGGCGACCAAGACCAACGACATCGCGGGTGACGGCACCACCACCGCCACCGTGCTCGCCCAGGCGCTGGTCCGCGAGGGTCTGCGCAACGTCGCCGCCGGCGCCTCCCCGGCCGCCCTGAAGAAGGGCATCGACGCCGCCGTCAAGGCCGTCTCGGACGAGCTGCTCGCGACCGCCCGCCCCATCGAGGGCAAGGACGACGTCGCCGCCGTCGCCGCGCTGTCCGCCCAGGACAAGCAGGTCGGCGAGCTGATCGCCGAGGCGATCGACAAGGTCGGCAAGGACGGTGTCATCACCGTCGAGGAGTCCAACACCTTCGGCCTGGAGCTGGACTTCACCGAGGGCATGGCCTTCGACAAGGGCTACCTGTCGCCGTACTTCGTGACGGACCAGGAGCGCCAGGAGGCCGTCCTGGAGGACCCGTACATCCTCATCACCCAGGGCAAGATCTCCTCCATCCAGGACCTGCTCCCGCTGCTGGAGAAGATCCTGCAGGCCGGTGCCTCCAAGCCGCTGCTGATCATCGCCGAGGACGTCGAGGGCGAGGCCCTGTCGACCCTGGTGGTCAACAAGATCCGCGGCACCTTCAACGCGGTCGCGGTCAAGGCCCCCGGCTTCGGTGACCGCCGCAAGGCCATGCTCGGCGACATCGCCACCCTCACCGGCGGCACCGTCGTCGCCGAGGAGGTCGGCCTCAAGCTCGACCAGGTCGGCCTGGACGTGCTCGGCACCGCCCGCCGCGTGACCGTCACCAAGGACGACACCACCGTCGTCGACGGCGCCGGCGAGTCCTCGGAGATCACCGGCCGGATCAACCAGATCAAGGCCGAGATCGCCTCGACCGACTCCGACTGGGACCGCGAGAAGCTCCAGGAGCGCCTCGCCAAGCTGGCCGGCGGCGTGTGCGTCATCCGCGTCGGCGCGGCCACCGAGGTCGAGCTCAAGGAGAAGAAGCACCGTCTGGAGGACGCCATCTCCGCGACCCGCGCCGCGGTCGAGGAGGGCATCGTCTCCGGTGGTGGCTCCGCGCTCGTCCACGCGGTCAAGGTGCTGGACGACAACCTCGGCAAGACCGGCGACGAGGCCACCGGTGTGGCGGTCGTCCGCCGCGCCGCGGTCGAGCCGCTGCGCTGGATCGCCGAGAACGCCGGCCTGGAGGGCTACGTCATCACCTCCAAGGTCTCCGAGCTGGAGAAGGGCCACGGCTTCAACGCCGCGACCGGCGAGTACGGCGACCTGGTGAAGTCCGGCGTCATCGACCCGGTCAAGGTCACCCGCTCCGCCCTGGAGAACGCCGCCTCCATCGCGTCCCTGCTCCTCACCACCGAGACCCTCGTGGTGGAGAAGAAGGAGGAGGAGCCCGCCGAGGCCGGTCACGGTCACGGCCACGGCCACTCCCACTGAGCTGGACCGCGAAGGCCCCCGTTCCCGGCCGGGAACGGGGGCCTTCGGGCTGTCCCGGCCGGGGACGGCCCGAGCTGCTCGACGGCCGGTCTCAGTCGCGGGGGTAGGCCGGACCGAAGCGCCTCCCCGCCTTCGACGAGACGCGGCCGAGCGCCCCGACCGGCGCCAGCCTGGCCGCCGCCACCGCGACCTTGTAGCGGGGGTCGGGCACGCTGAGGGAGCGGCCGCGGGCCAGGTCGCGCAGGGCCGCGGCGACCACCTTGTCGGCGTCCAGCCACGCCCAGGAGGGGATGCCGCCGGTGTCCATCCCGGCCCGCTGGTGGAACTCGGTGCGGACGAAGCCCGGGCACAGCGCCAGCAGCCGCACCCCGGTGCCCGCCAGGTCGCGGGCCACGCCCTGGGTGAAGCTGACGACCCACGCCTTGCTGGCCCCGTACGTGCCGCGCGGCACGAAGGCCGCCACCGAGGCCACGTTGATCACGAAGCCGCGCCCGCGCTGCCGCATGGCGCCGGCCGCGGCGCCGGTCAGCCGCAGCACCGCCTCGCAGTGCACTTTGAGCATGGTCAGCTCGTCGGTCATCGGCACGTCGCCGAAGCCGCCCCGGTTGCCGAAGCCCGCGTTGTTGACCAGCACGTCGACCGGGCGTCCGCGGTCGCGCAGCCGTGCCTCGACCGTCTCGATGCCCTTGTCCGCCGACAGGTCGGCGGGCAGCACCTCGACGGTCACCCCGTACGCGCGCCGCAGGTCCTGCGCGCACTCCTCCAGCCGCTGCTCGTCGCGGGCGACCAGGACGAGGGCGTGACCGTCCCCCGCCAGCCGGCGCGCGAACGCCGCGCCGATCCCCGCGGTGGCTCCCGTGATCAGTGAAGTCGTCATGCCCCGCAGGCTAGTGAGCCCCCGTACGTCCGTGGGCCGCGGCGCGCGCGTCCTGCGGCAGCGCGTCCGCCGCCAGCAACCGGGGGAGCAGCGCGGGCTCCAGGGTGACCGCGCGGAAGGTCAGCGCGACGGTGACCTCGTGGTCCGGGCGGTGGACGACCTCGATCCGGTCGCCCGCCCGGACCTCCCCGGGTTCGGCGACCCGCAGGTAGGCACCGGGCAGCGCGGCGCGGGTGAACGTCTTGATCCAGCCGCCCTGTTCCAGCCAGCCCTGGAACGTGGCGCAGGGGATCCGGGGGCAGGACACCTCCAGGACGGCGCCGCCCGGCCCGCCGATCCGCCAGCGTTCCCCGATCAGGGCCTGGTTGACGTCCAGCCCCGAGGTGGTCAGGTTCTCCCCGAACATGCCGTTGCGCAGCGGCAGGTCGAGTTCGCGTTCCCAGGTGTCGAGGTCCTCGCGCGCGTAGGCGTAGACCGCCTGGTCGGCACCGCCGTGGTGCGCCACGTCGTACACCCGGTCGCCGGCGAGGCCGACCGCGCCGGTGCCCTTGGGGCCCGGCGCGGTCACCGCCACCGGGCCCGGCACCGGGAGCTTGTCGATGCCGGTCGTCCCGCTGGTCTTCCACGGGTTCGGACGGGGCCGGCCCACGTTTACCGAGAGCAGCTTCATCCCGCGACCGTACGGCTCCCGCCCGGCACCCGGCGAGGTCTTTTCCGGCGACCGGCGCCGGACGCCGGGGACTAGCCCGCGAGCACCCGGAGCAGCCGGTCGACGTCCGCCTCGGTGTTGTACAGGTGGAAGGCCGCCCGCAGGTTGCCCGCGCGGGCCGAGACGCGGATGCCGGCGGCGGCCAGCCGCTCCGCCGCGTCGCCCAGGCCCGGGACGGCCACGATCGCCGAGTCCTGCGCGCCGGAGGGCACCGGCTTGTGGCCGAGCCGCAGCAGGCCCGCCCGGAAGCGCTCGGCCAGCGCGACGTCGTGGGCGCCGATGGCCTCGACGCCCAGCTCCTCGACGAGCCCCAGCGAGGCCGCCCCGGCCAGGTACGGCAGCAGCGGCGGCAGCACGTCGAACCGCCGGGCGGAACGCGCGAGGTGCGCGACCGGCCCGTAGCAGTCGCCCCAGGGGTCCTCGGCCGCGTACCAGCCGGCGAACTGCGCCGACAGCCCGTCCTCGGCGCCCTCCCGCACGGTCAGGAAGGACACCCCGCGCGGGGCGAGCAGCCACTTGTAGCCGCCGCACACGACGTAGTCGAGGCCGTCCGCGCGCAGCGGGAGCCAGCCGACCGCCTGGGTGGCGTCGACGAGCACGCGCGCCCCGTGCCGCGACGCGGCCTCGCGGACCGCGGCGAGGTCGGCGACCCGGCCGTCCGCGGACTGCACCGCGCTGACCGCGACGAGGTCGGTGGTGGGACGTACGGCGTCGGCGAGCCCCTCCAGGGGCACGGTGCGCGTCACGACGTCGGCGCGGGAGGCGAAGGGGTTGACCAGCGAGCTGAAGTCGCCGTCGGCCAGCACGACTTCCGCCCCGGCGGGGAGGGCCGCGGCGATCATGCCGACGTGCGTGGTGACGGAGGAGCCGACCGCGACGCGGTCGGCGGCGACCCCGGTGAGGCGGGCGTAGGCGGCGCGGGCGGCGCCCAGGACGCGCTCGTCGCGCACCCAGTCGTCGGTGCCGTCGGACCAGGCGGCCACGGCGGTGCGCAGCGCCTCGACGGAGCGGAGCGGGCCGATGCCCGAGGAGGCGGTGTTGAGGTAGGTGATCCCGGCGTCCAGCGCGAATTCCCCGGCGATGTCCATGGTTCCTCAGCCTGAGCCCCGGGCTGCCCAAAGTCCATCGGCGATCACTGAACGCCATCCCCAAGGAACGCTTGTGCTCGGGGCGTGTTCGAAGCCCGCCACCTCCGTGTGCCGCGCGTCGTGGCCCGTACCGGCTCGCTGTCGGGCGCCGCGCGGGAACTGGGCTGCACCCAGCCGGCGGTCAGCCGGCCCACGGCGAACGCCTGCCCGCGCCCCCCGGCTTCCTCGCCGCTGCCGGCTGCCCGCTCGCCGGGACGCAGCCCGCGGGCTGGGAGACCCGGGTCCTGACCGAGGGCCGCGGGCTGCTGCTGGTCGACGGCATCGACGAGATCCCGGACGCCGAGGCCGCCGCGCCCGGGCCTGCTCCGCGACCTGCTCGACGCCCATCCCGGCAACCGCTGGCTGGTCACCAGACGAAGGCGCTGGAGCTCGCCGCGGGCACCCCGCCGCTGGTCCGCGGCGGTCGGACCACCCGGCTGACCGAGGCGGGCGAGGCGCCGGCCCGGCACGCGAGCGGCATCCTGGCGGGGCTGGCCGCCGCGGAGGAGGAGGTCGCGGCCATCGGGGGCCTGCGCGCCGGGCGGGTGCGGCTGGTGTCGTTCCCGAGCGCGGGGCCGTCCCTGGTCCCCACCGCGCCGGCCGCGATGCGCGCCGCGCACCCGGATGTACGGATCACCCTGGCCGGGGCGCAGCCGCCGCGGGCGGTGGAGATGCTGCGTGCCGGTGAGTGCGAACCGGCGCTGGCCTACCGCTACGAGGACGAGGACGAGGACGAGGGCGGCGGCGAGCGGGCCGCCGCGTGGGAGGGGCTGCTGATGCGGCCGCTGCTGTCCGACCGGCTCTTCGCGGTGCTTCCCGCCGGGCACCCGCCGGCGCGCGGGGGTGGTCCGGTGCGGACGTCCGACCTGGCCGACGAACCGTGGATCGCGGGCTGCCCGCACTGCCGCCGGCACCTGGTCGGGCTGTGCGGGCGGGCGGGTTTTCGAGCCGCGCATCGACTTCGCCACCGACGACTACCCGGCGGCCGTCGGCCCGGTGGCCGCAGGGATGGGCGTCTCGGCGCAGCCCGGCCTCGCGCTGGAGGCGGTACGGCTGCGCGGAGTGGCCGTGCGCGACTCCGGCCGGCCGCACGCCGTGATGTGGCCGCGGTGACGCTGCCCGACCTGGCCCAGGTGCCGGCCGTCGACATGATGCTCGGGCGGCTGCGTCTCGCGGCTCTGCGCGACCGCCCTTCGGTCCGAGTCCGCGCGGAGGCGGACGTCCGTCTTGTGGTGAAACGTTTCCTCTGTGGCTGATGTCCGGTGGGTCAGTGACTGCCGGTGGCGTGCGAGCTCATGACCCGGTTGCGGGACCGGCCCATCATCTCCTCGCGCTCGTCCTCGGTGAGTCCGCCCCAGACCCCGTAGGGTTCGCGGACCGTCAGAGCGTGCGTCGCGCATTCGGCGCGGACGGGGCAGCGCATGCACACCTCCTTCGCCGCCGCCTCACGCGCGCTCCGGGCGGCGCCGCGCTCTCCCTCGGGGTGGAAGAACAGGGAGCTGTCGACACCGCGGCAGGCGGCGACGAGCTGCCAGTCCCAGAGGTCGGCGTTCGGGCCCGGGAGGCGGGAGAAGTCTGCCATTGCTCATCTCCTCGAGAGGTGGGCTGCAGGGACACCGTCCAGGCGCGAAGCTCTGGGAGGGTGCTGTCGACGTTACATCTACTGTCGAAGTAGATGTAAATATGATTCATCACAAAATCGCCAACGAACTCCCGCCATGCGGGTAAAAAGCCTCCAAACAGGCAAAATCTGACATTGCCCCCCGGTCGGCGGCTGATGTGTGCTGCAAGCGGGCGCCCGTTGTGCGGGTTTTTGGGGCCCGGCGAACAGCCGCGACCTGCGACGTTGCTGATCCGTGTCGGTCCGCGCACGGAGAGTGCGGGAGTCGGCCGCCAAACTCCGTAACTCTTTCGAGTGAGGGTCGTTGAAGGTGCGGAAGTGGTTGGCGGTCGAACTAATCGGGCAGACGCCCGAGGCCGTCATCCCCACCGGTGAACGATTCGTACAGCCTGGAGGCTCAACGTGACGCGGATCAGCTGCGGAGGACGGTCATGACTTCCGTTCTCGTCTGCGACGACTCCCCGCTTGCCCGAGAGGCCCTGCGCCGCGCGGTAGCGACCGTGCCCGGCGTGGAGCGCGTGACGACCGCGGCCAACGGCGAGGAAGTCCTCCGCCGCTGGGGCGCCGACCGCTCGGACCTCATTCTCATGGACGTCCGGATGCCCGGCCTCGGCGGTGTGGAGACCGTACGGCGGCTGCTGTCCGCCGACCCCGGCGCCCGCATCATCATGCTCACGGTCGCCGAGGACCTGGACGGGGTGGCCCTCGCGGTCGCCGCCGGTGCCCGCGGGTACCTGCACAAGGACGCCTCGCGCGCCGAGTTGCGGGCCACGGTCACCCAGGCGCTGGCCGACCCGACCTGGCGGCTCGCCCCGCGCCGGCTGCGGTCGGCCGAGATGGGCGCCGCCCCGACCCTGACCGCCCGCGAGATCCAGGTGCTGGAGGGCATGAGCCACGGCCGCTCCAACGCCGAGATCGGCCGCGAGCTCTTCCTCTCCGAGGACACCGTCAAGACGCACGCGCGACGCCTGTTCAAGAAGCTCGGCGCCTCGGACCGGGCCCATGCGGTGGCGCTCGGCTTCCGCTGGGGCCTGGTGCGCTGAGGCAGCGGCTTCGAGGGCTGGAGGGGCCGATGAGCTGTGGGGCAGCTGTGCGGCTGCCCCGCTCGTACCGGTTTCCGCGCCGAGGGCGCATGCTTGAGGCATGGACTCTCGGGGACACGGTCGGGCGGGGCGGCGGGTGCATGACATGACTACGGCCGGTGCGGTCCCTCGGAACGCTCCGCACGGCGCGCCGCATAACGCTTCGGAGCACAACCACGGGTGTGAGCCCACGGAGCGGCCCGCGGCGATGCACTATGGACGGATGCGCGACGAGGCCACCGGCAATGAGACAGCCATAGGGGCACTCGTACGTCGAGCCGTGGACGGCGACGAGCAGGCGACGCACGACCTGCTCGCCCATGTGCACCCGCTCGCCGAGCGCTATTGCCGTACGAGGCTGTCGCGGCTGCCGGGTGGCGCGCGCCACTTCGTGGACGACCTCGCGCAAGAGGTCTGCCTCGCGGTGCTGTGCGCCCTGCCCCGCTACCGGGACCAGGGCCGGCCCTTCGAGGCCTTCGTCTTCGGCATCGCCGCACACAAGGTCGCCGACCTCCAGCGGGCCGCCATGCGCGGTCCGGGCTCGACGGCCGTGCCCTCCGACGAGATGCCCGAGCAGCCGGACGACTCGCTCGGGCCCGAGGAGCGGGCGCTGCTCAGCAGCGACGCGGAGTGGGCGAAGAAGCTGCTCGCCAACCTCCCGGAGCACCAGCGGGAGCTGGTGCTGCTCCGCGTCGCCGTGGGCCTCACGGCGGAGGAGACCGGTCAGGTGCTCGGCATGTCGCCGGGCGCCGTCCGGGTGGCGCAGCACCGCGCACTGTCCCGGCTGCGGGCCCTGGCGGAGGAAGCCGCCGCGGGTGCTCCCGGGCTGAGCGCCTAGCGCACGCCGCCCCCGGCCCCCGCACCAGGGGCGGAATTGGTTTCGCGCGGGAGCCATTAGCATTGAACATCTCGCCGGGCAAGACCATGGGGAAGGTGTCATGACGCTGAACGCCGACGGAGTAGCCGATAAGTTCGGGCTGCTCGGACTCACCTACGACGATGTGCTGCTGCTCCCAGGTGCGTCGGACGTCGTGCCGAACCAGGTCGACACCCGCTCGAAGGTCTCCCGGAACGTCAGCGTGAACATCCCGCTGCTGTCGGCGGCGATGGACAAGGTCACCGAGGCGCGGATGGCCATCGCGATGGCCCGCCAGGGCGGCGTGGGCGTGCTCCACCGCAACCTGTCCATCGAGGACCAGGTGAACCAGGTCGACCTGGTGAAGCGGTCCGAGTCCGGCATGGTGACCGACCCGATCACCGTCCACCCCGACGCCACCCTCGCCGAGGCCGACGCGCTGTGCGGCAAGTTCCGCATCAGCGGCGTCCCCGTCACCGACGCCTCCGGCAAGCTGCTGGGCATCGTGACCAACCGCGACATGGCCTTCGAGAGCGACCGCTCCCGGCAGGTCCGCGAGGTCATGACGCCGATGCCGCTGGTCACCGGCAAGGTCGGCATCTCCGGCGTCGAGGCGATGGACCTGCTGCGCAAGCACAAGATCGAGAAGCTGCCGCTCGTCGACGACGAGGGCCGCCTCAAGGGCCTGATCACGGTCAAGGACTTCGTGAAGGCCGAGAAGTACCCCAACGCCGCCAAGGACGCCGAGGGCCGCCTGCTGGTCGGCGCCGCGGTGGGCGTGGGCGACGAGGCCTTCCTCCGCGCCCAGCGGCTGGTCGAGGCCGGTGCCGACTTCCTGGTCATCGACAGCGCGCACGGCCACAGCCGCGGCATCCTCGACATGGTCGCCAAGGTCAAGGCCAACATCAAGATCGACGTGGTGGCCGGCAACGTCGCCACCCGCGACGGCGCCCAGGCGCTGATCGACGCGGGCGCCGACGGCATCAAGGTCGGTGTCGGCCCCGGCTCGATCTGCACCACCCGGGTGGTCGCCGGTGTCGGCGCGCCCCAGGTGACGGCGATCTACGAGGCCTCCCTCGCGGCCGGCCCGGCCGGTGTCCCGCTGATCGGCGACGGCGGCCTGCAGTACTCCGGTGACATCGCCAAGGCCATCGCGGCCGGCGCGGACACCGTCATGCTGGGCAGCCTCCTCGCGGGCTGCGAGGAGTCGCCGGGCGAGCTGCTCTTCATCAACGGCAAGCAGTTCAAGTCCTACCGCGGCATGGGCTCGCTCGGCGCGATGCAGTCGCGCGGGCAGGCCAAGTCGTACTCGAAGGACCGCTACTTCCAGGACAACATCCTCTCCGAGGACAAGCTCGTCCCCGAGGGCATCGAGGGCCAGGTGCCCTACCGCGGCCCGCTCTCCGCGGTGGCCCACCAGCTCATCGGCGGCCTGCGCTCCTCCATGGGCTACGTCGGCTCCCACACCATCCCCGAGCTCAAGGAGAAGGGCCGCTTCGTGCGGATCACCGCGGCCGGGCTCAAGGAGAGCCACCCGCACGACATCCAGATGACCACCGAGGCGCCGAACTACCACACCCGCTGACCGGTACGAGCGGATCACCCGGAGCCCGCGGCGCCGCACGGCCGCGGGCTTCCGGCTGCCCTGCCTGGGATACTGGACGGGCAGGCCACGAAGGAAAGGCATAGCGACAGTGACTGAGATCGAGATCGGGCGGGGCAAGCGCGGCCGCAGGGCATACGCATTCGACGACATCGCCGTCGTCCCGAGCCGCCGTACGCGGGACCCCAAGGAGGTCTCGATCGCGTGGCAGATCGACGCCTACCGCTTCGAGCTGCCCTTCCTGGCGGCCCCGATGGACTCCGTGGTCTCCCCGGAGACCGCGATCCGCATCGGCAACCTCGGCGGCCTGGGCGTGCTCAACCTCGAGGGTCTGTGGACCCGCTACGAGGACCCCGAGCCGCTGCTCGCCGAGATCGCCGAGCTGGACGACGCCTCCGTCACCCGGCGCCTGCAGGAGATCTACGCGGCGCCGATCAAGGAGGAGCTGATCGGCCAGCGGATCAAGGAGGTGCGCGACGCCGGTGTGGTCACGGCGGCCGCGCTCTCGCCGCAGCGCACCGCGCAGTTCTCCAAGGCCGTGGTCGACGCGGGCGTGGACATCTTCGTCATCCGCGGCACGACGGTCTCCGCCGAGCACGTGTCGGGCTCCCACGAGCCGCTCAACCTGAAGCAGTTCATCTATGAGCTCGACGTCCCGGTCATCGTCGGCGGCTGCGCCACCTACACCGCGGCGCTGCACCTGATGCGCACCGGTGCCGCGGGCGTCCTCGTCGGCTTCGGCGGCGGCGCCGCCCACACCACCCGCAACGTCCTCGGCATCCAGGTGCCGATGGCGACCGCGGTCGCCGACGTGGCCGCGGCCCGTCGCGACTACATGGACGAGTCCGGCGGCCGCTACGTGCACGTCATCGCCGACGGGGGCTTCGGCTCCAGCGGCGACCTGCCCAAGGCGATCGCCTGCGGCGCCGACTCGGTGATGATGGGCTCCCCGCTGGCCCGCGCCACCGACGCACCCGGCCGCGGCTTCCACTGGGGCATGGAGGCCACGCACGAGGAACTGCCGCGTGGCAAGCGCATGAACCTGGGCACCGCCGGCACGACCGAGCAGATCCTGCTCGGCCCCTCGCACGCGCCCGACGGCTCCATGAACTTCTTCGGCGCACTGCGCCGCGCGATGGCCACGACCGGCTACTCCGAACTGAAGGAGTTCCAGCGGGTCGAGGTCACCGTGTCGCCGACGCACCACCGCTGACCGCCGTTCCAGGCTCCAGGGGCCCGTACCGCCGCCCGGCGGTACGGGCCCCGGTGCGTTCCGTGGCCGGCCGGCGGATGCCGCGCGGAGCAGGGGGTGTTCGGCCGAGCCGGTTCCGGAGCGGTCCCTGAGGGATCGTCACATCTCTGTATGGACGGGGGACTTACGGGTGAACGGCGACAACCGGAAGGTTAAGTGCCGTGGATGAGCATGTGATTTTCGGTTACGATCGCGTATCCGTGGTTCTGCTGTGCTAACCGTCGTCTACAGTGTTCGATGCCATCGGACGGTCCGGCTGGGGGGTGGGAGAGCACGGAAGCCGGGTCTTGACTTGGCCTCTGCGCACACTGCCAGCTGGGGGAGCCTGCCGTGTCCACTCTGTCCATCGTCATTCCCGCCTTGAACGAGGCCGAGAACCTGCCGCACGTCTTCGGGACGATCCCGCTCGAAGAACTCGCCGCGGAGGGCTGGGGTGTCGAGGTGGTCATAGCGGACAACGGTTCCACGGACGGCACCGCCGAGATAGCCGCGTCCTACGGAGCCAGGGTCGTCCACCAGCCCTTGCGCGGCTACGGCAACGCCTACAAGGCCGGGATCGCCGCGGCGTACGGCAACGTGATCGCCACCGGTGACGCCGACTGCACCTACCCCTTCGACGACCTGCCCCGGCTGCTGAGGATCGTCGACGAGCACCAGGTCGAGTTCCTCAACACCAACCGGCTCGGCCCGGAGAACCGTGCGGCGATGAAGCCCTCCCACACCGTCGCGAACCACGCTCTCAGCCTCCTCAGCCGCGTGCTCTTCAAGAGCGGGATACGCGACTCCCAGAGCGGCATGTGGGTGTTCCGCCGCTACATCTGGGAGACCCTCAAGGTCACTTCCGACGGGATGGGCTTCTCGCAGGAGATCAAGAACGCCGCCGTGCGGGAGGGCTTCCGCTGCATGGAGGTGCCCATCGAGTACCGGCCCCGCGGTGGCCAGGTGAAGCTCAACGCGCTGTCCGACGGCGTGGCCAACCTGGCGCAGCTGTTCCGCCACCGGCTGCGGGACAACGCTCTGCGCACCGACACCCGGGCCCAGTGGTACGACCGCTCCACGCGGCCCGAACCGGCGCCGTTGATGTCCGCGCAGGGGCAGGCGCAGTCGTCCCAAGGGAGCGACGAGGAGTGGGAACGAGTGCCGAG
Source organism: Streptomyces sp. PA03-6a (assembly GCF_033792765.1). Classification (NCBI taxonomy): domain Bacteria; kingdom Bacillati; phylum Actinomycetota; class Actinomycetes; order Kitasatosporales; family Streptomycetaceae; genus Streptomyces; species Streptomyces sp. PA03-6a. The sequence goes on from NZ_JARAVK010000087.1 coordinate 25,027, forward strand.
CGAGCACTACACCGCCTGACGGGCACGTCCTGGGGCGGGAGGACCTGATGAATGATTGGCCTACGCTGTGCGCATGGTGAAGGATCCCAGTCGACGGCAGCGCCTGCTCGTCGCCCTCGTGGCGTTCGTGGTGTCCGCGGTCGCGACCGTCGTCGCCGCGTCCATGCCGTCGAAGAGCCCGGCGGCCTCGCCGCCCGTCACCGGCAAGCCGTCGTCGTCGCCTTCCGAGGCGGAGGGCGGCGGCGTGCGCGAGGTGAAGATGGGCATCTCGTACGGCGACACCCTGACGTGGAAGTCGGACGCGGACCTCGCACGGGGTCTGGACGACGCGGTCGCGGTCGGCGTCACCTGGGTACGGATGGACCTGTCGTGGAACAACATCCAGCCGGATTCGCCCTACACCTACTCGTGGCACCGCTTCGACCGGGTCGCCAAGGCCGCCGAGGCCCGCGGTCTGAAGGTGCTCCCTGTGCTCGCCTACACCCCGAAGTGGGCGCGTGCGGCGGGCTGTACGTCCGGCCAGAGCTGCGCACCCGCCGACCCCGAGATCTTCGCCAGCTTCGCCAAGCTGGCCGCCGAGCGGTACTCCGCGATGGGGATCCACACCTGGGAGGTGTGGAACGAGGAGAACATCGGCTTCTGGAAGCCCGCCGCCGACCCGAAGGGCTACACCACCCTCCTCCGGGCGACGAGCCAGGCCCTGCGGGCCGCGGACCCCAAGGCGTACGTCATCATGGGCGGCCTCGCGGTGGCCAAGACCGAGCCCGCGCGCCACAGGCTCTCCCAGACGGACTTCCTGACCGCCGTCTGCAAGCTGGGCGGCAACAAGTACGTGGACGCCGTCGGCTACCACCCGTTCAACTATCCCACCCTGCCCAGCGCGACACCCGGCACCGGCACCGCCTTCGAGCGGATCAGCAACTTCCGGGAGAACCTGGTGGGGATCCTGGACAAGTACGGCACCCCCGACATGCCCATCTGGCTCACCGAGACGGGAGCACCGACCAGTGGGCCCGGTGAGGTGTCGGACGGCAAGGTGATCCCCCCGGGGACCACGCACGTCACGCAGGCCCGCCAGGCCGAGATCGCCACCGACACGATCCCGGCCGTGGTGGCGAACCCGTACGTCGAGGCGATGTTCTGGTACACCGACCAGGACCAGGCACGCCCCGAGGAGAAGAAGTCACGGTCGCTCTACTACGGGATGCGCAGCTACGACGGTACGAAGAAGCCGGCCTTCGAAGCGCTCAAGGCGGCGATAGCCGCCTACGAGCGCAAGAAGAAGTAGCGGCCCGCGGGCCGGCCGTCGCTACAGCGACCGGAACAGCCTGATGTAGCGCTCCATCAGGCCGTCCCAGGCGAAACGTCGTTCCGCCTCCTGCCGGCCCCGCGCGCCCAGCCGGTCGGCGAGTGCGGCGTCGGTCAGCACCTTGCGGCACGCGGCGGCCAGCGCGCCGGGATCGCCGGGCGGGACCAGGAGCCCGGTCCCGCCGTCCGTCACGACGTGCGGGATGCCCCCCACGGCGGAGCCCACCACCGGGGTGCCACAGGCCATCGCCTCGACCAGCACCATGCCGAAGGACTCCGCCTCGGTGCGCGAGGGCAGCACCGCGAGGGCGGCCGTCCGCACCACGTCGACCAGGGCGTCCCCGGTCAGCTCTCCGGCCGCCTCCACCCGTTCCGCGACGCCGAGTTCCGCCGCGAGCCGCAGATGGTCCGGCACCGCGTCGCCGCCGCCGACCAGGCGCAGCCTCGCATCGGGCACCTCGGCCGCCAGCCCGGCGAACGCCCTCACCAGGACGTCGACGCCCTTCCAGGCCGACGAGCGGTCCATGCGGCCGACGTACACGACCGTCCGGGGACGTTCCGAGGCGGGCCGCCCGGGGGTGAAGCGCTCGACGTCGACGCCGGGGGTGATCTCGACCGCGTGCGGGTGCCCGGCGGCCAGCGAGACCGGTGACACCGCCACGAGCGTCCGCGCCCGACGGAACACCCGCGGCAGCACGCGGCGTTCGTACAGGCCGATGAGCCGGTCCGCCACACCACTGCCGGGCTCGCCCTTGTGCATCGAGCCCGCGTGGTAGGTGAACACGGCCGGCCGCTTCCCGGAGACCGCCACCGCCAGGTCGGCCAGCCCGGGGACCGGGGCGTGGGCGTTCACCACCTCGGCCCCGGTCCGGCGCAGCCAGCGGCGCAGTTGCAGCGGCCACAGGGGGCTGAGCGGGGTGTTGGACAGCTTCAGCCAGGCGCCGAGCCGGATGACCTGCACGCCCTCCTCGACGTCCACGGTGGTGCGGAGTCCGGAAAGCCGTGTCGTGATGACGACCGGACGCAGCCCCTGGGCCTCGCCGACCGCGCGGGCGATCCGGGCCGCGTAGTTCTCCACGCCGCCGACCTTGGGCGGGTAATAGGGGGCGACCACCGCCACCGTGCGGGTCATGCGACCGTGCCCGCGGCGGCGCGGAGCAGGGCGGGGAACTCCTCCGCCCGGGCGATGTACGCGGGCAGCCGTTGCTGGAGCACCGCACGGTACTCCTCGGGGTTCGCGCGGAGCTTGTCCACCAGTGCCCACAGGCCCGGGTGGGTGACCTCGGCGATCGGCACGACCCACTCACCGAGGCCGAGGTCGGCCATGATGCCCCGTGTCTTGTGCTCGTACTCGATCGCGACGCACGGGACCCCACTGGTGAGCGAGAAGATCACCGAGTGGAAGCGGGTCCCGATGAGCAGGGAGCACTCGCCGTACAGACCCTTGAGGTCGCGGTAGTCGACACGCTCCTCGATCCGCAGCGGCGCGGTCGCGCAGTAGTCCGCCACACGACGTTCGACGATGCGGTCGTCGTCGCCGAGGTAGTCCGTGGTCACCTGGGGGATGAGCACCACGCGGGCCCCGTCCGCCTGGAGCGCGTCGATCGTCCCGGCGAGCGCCCGCTCGTAGCGTTCCTGGGCGGCCGGAGCGAGCCAACGACGCGCGGTGAGACCCACCAGCGGCTCCTGGGCCCCGACCTGGAGCCTGCCGCGCCAGTTGGAGGTGACCTCGGGGGCGAAGGCGAAGCCGGAGTCGACGGCACGCCGCACCTGCCGCGCGGACACGCCGCACTCCTGGAGCAGACCGACGCTCACGTCCTCGCGTGCGAGCACCAGCGCCGCGCGGCGCAGCACGTGGCCGACCAGCCGGCGCTGCGGCCTGCCGGGGAACGGACCGAAGGACTGGGGCGCGAAGACCACGGGCACCCCCGCCTTCTGCGCCAGCAGCGCGGGCAGCAGGACGAAGAACACGTTCTGGTATCCGTCCAGCCCGGGCCGTGCGAGGAGGTACCCGCCGCCCATGGACACCACCATGTCCGCCTCGCACACGGCGGCGGCTTCCCGGCGCGCTTCCGCGGGGAGCAGCTTCAGCAGCACGTCGGCGACGGCCCGTGGCAGCAGCAGCGCCGCCGTGCCCACGAGAGCCACCAGCAGCTTGCGCAGCAGGCGCCGGGACCGGGACACCCCGCCGTCGGCGACGTGGCGGCGGATCGAGCCGAGGTTGGCCACCCCCTCGAACGAGGGGTGGGCATCGGCGTCCTCCATGCCCGCGATGGCGAGCGTGGCGCCCGGGAAGGCCTCCTTGACGTGGCGAAGGCAGACCGACAGCAGCGCGGCGTCCCCCGCGTTCTCCCGCACGTACGCGTTGATGACGACGATTCTCACCGGTGGTACCCCTCGACTGGGCTCATTTCGGGTTCTTCCACGGGGATGCCCGGTTCCGGAGCCTGCAGCTGCGGCACGGCCGCGCGCTTGCCGAACAGGGCGACGGCGGCGTAGAGACCGCTGGCGAGGTTGCCCACGCCCCAGGCCCAGCCGAGCCACACCAGTCCGCGCGGCGCCCACAGCGCGGCCAGACCGATGGTGACCACGGCGTAGACGACGTTGCTGAGGACCAGTTGCGTCATCTTCCGGGCGAGCTTGAGGGCGAAGCTGGCCCACGTGTTCAGTGCGACGGCGAGGGCTCCGCAGGCCAGCACGGCCAGCAGCGTCTGCGCGCGGTCCGCGTAGGGACCTCCGAACATCCGCAGGAGGAGTCCGCTGCCCGAGGCGACGACGAGGACCGAGGGCACCTGCACCGCGGCGATGATGCCGGCGGACCGGCGGAGCAGTACGGAGAAGCGCGAGGGATCGTACGAGACCTCGGCGAACACCGCCTCACCGACGGAGAACGACACGGAGTTGAGCAGGTTGGCGATCTGGAAGGCGATGAAGTAGTAGCCCGCCGCCGCCGCGCCCAACTGCTCCAGGACGATCAACGGGAGGACCAGCAGCGGCGCGAGGTTGAGCAGGCTGGAGACGTAGCTCGCGAGGGAGAAGCGGAACTGCTCCAGCATCCGGGTGCCGCGGGCGCGCAGGTGGAACCGGAAGCCGAGCCGGCGGCGCATCAGGATCAGCGAGACCAGCGCCGTCGCCACGTAGCCGCCGCCGTTGGCCCCGAGGATGCCGACCGAGCCGTAGGCGACGAAGGCGACCGGCAGGGCCAGCTTGACCAACCCCTGGAGCAGGCCGTAGACCAGCGCGTTCTGATGGGCCATGCGGGCGCTGACGAAGACCGAGAAGGTCAGCTGGCTCACCGCCGCGCAGATGCAGAAGATCACGAACGCGGCGGCCGCCGACGCGTGGTCGCGGACGAAGACCAGCTTCTCCGCGTAGACCGGCAGGCCGAGCAGGTAGACGGTGGCGATCACGGACGAGACCACGCCGACCAGCACGAGGGACTGAGTGAGCTGTCCGTTGCGGGAGGCGGCCGGCGCGGGGAAGCGGATCAGCGTGCTGTTCAGTCCGAACAGGCTCAGATAGGAGATCAGCGAGGTCGCCGATATGAGCGATGTGGCGAGTCCGACCTGTTCGGGGGTGTAGAAGCGGGCCACCACGACCCAGAAGACGAAGCCCAGTCCGGCCGTGGTCACCGTGGACGCCATCAGGAAGAAGGAGTTGCGGTACACCTGGTCCTGCGACAGGGCACGCTTGCCGTTCCTAGCCATGGGTGGTCGCTCCCGCCGCCTCGCGGTAGCACTCGGCCAGCGCGCTCACGTGCTCCTCCCAGGCGAAGGCCGTCGTCGCGAGCTCGCGCGAGTACCGGCCCATGCGCTCGCGCCGCCGCTCGTCCCCGGCGAGCGCGGACAACGCGGAACGGATCCCCTCGGCGTCCCGGTCCAGCAGTGTGACGCGCGACCGGTCGAGGCGGTAGGGCGCGTAGCCGGGGTCGTCGGTGGTGACGACGGGCAGGCCGGAGGCCATGGCCTCCTGGACGGTGAGGGGGAAGCCCTCCGCGGTCGACGGCAGCGCGAAGACGTCGCAGGCCCGGTACGCCTCGGCCAGTTCCAGCGGGGGCAGCCCGCCCAGGTGGTGCACGCCCGGCCGGCCCGCCAGGGCGGCGGAGTCGCCGTCCCCGGCGAACACCAGGTCGTAGCCGGCGGAGGGGTCGTAGCCGGACAGCAGCAGGTCGTAGCCCTTCTTCGGCACCAGGCGCCCCACGAAGAGCACCAGCGGCCGGTCCTGCGGCAGCCCGAAGCGCTTGCGGGCCAGCGCCCGCTCCTCGACCGAGGCGGCCGGCCGGAAGAGGGCGGTGTCCACGCCGTTCGCGAGGTGGCGGGCCCGGGCGGGACGGGCGCCGTGGCGGAGTACGAACTCCGCGACCGAGGCGTTGAGGGTGATCACGGTACGGGCCCGCCGCAGCAGGCCGCGTCCGGCGACGGCGTACACGGCCCGCTGCACCCCGCGCACCAGCGCGGACGGGTGCTCGACCAGGGCGACGTGCTGGGTGACCAGGTGCGGGGTGCGGGTGAGCACGCAGGCGAGTCCGGCCGTCCACGAGGTCAGGTACAGGCAGTCGTGCACATGGACCACATCGGCCCGGCGGGCCCAGCGGAGTGCGGCCGTCAGCACCCGGGGCGACAGGACGGGGAAGGGCACGCCGGCCCGCTCCGCGCCGTTCCACGCCGCGACACGGACGACGCGTACGCCGTCCTCCTGGCTGATCGCGCTGCGCGCGCCGCTGGTGAGCACCGTGACGTCGGCACCGCGTGCGGCGAGGTGCACGGCCTCCATCCGGACGACGTTCTCGATGCCGCCGACGTGCGGCGGGTAGTAGTGGCTGACCAGGAGGACCCTCATCGGTAGATCCTCGCTCCCTCGCTGCTGTAGATCTCGTTCTTGGTCGCCTCGAGGAGGCCCGTGGGGTAGCGGAAGGTGACGAGGTCGCCCCGGTAGGAGAACGTCATGCGTCCGGTGCGCACGGTCGAAGTGCCCAGCAGGACGTAGGAGTCGGTGCGCAGCCTGGTCGGGAAGACGTCGCCCACGACGGGTCCGGTCAGGATGGTCTGCTGCCGGTAGAAGGTGAAGCGGTCCGTCTGCACCAGGGACGGTTTGCCCTCGGCCGCGAAGCGCTGCGACAGCCAGTAGGCGGCCATGCGCTCCTCGGCGCTCGGGTAGTAGACGTCGTAGTACTGGCCGGCGTTGCTGAGCTGCAACTGCGGCGGATAGCCGCCCAGCAGCTTGGGCACCACGCCGGTGAGGTCCAGGAAGAGGGCCACCACCAGCGCGTACACCGTCACGGCCCGACGGCGCCCGGTCCAGCGCAGGGCGGAGAGCATGCCCGCCGCGATGAAGGGCGCGAAGAAGAACAGGCCCTGCTGGAAGGCGCGGAGCACGCCGTAGTCGACGGAGAGCTGGGGCACGACCGTGAGGACCCCGAGGAGGGCGATGGCGCCGATGGCCAGCGTGGTCTGCTCGCGCCGTGGGCGGAAGGCCCCGCGTCGCCCGACGTCGATGACGATGAGGCCGATGATCAGCAGGAGCTGCATCAGGCCGGCGGTGAACTGGCGCAGCAGGGAGTTGACCGTGGTCGCCTTCAGGCCGATGCCTTCCAGCACCCGCCCCGCGGCGGTGGGGGCCATGTTCTGCTTGGGCACGACAGGGGTCGGGTAGGCGTCCACCGTCCCGAGGGGCAGGTACGTCCCCTTCGCCCGGTCGGCGGCCGTCTCCCGCACGGTCTCCTCGCGGTAGTCGCCCAGCCGCTGCTCGGCCGTCAGCGAGGGCCCGCCTCCGAAGAGGCTGTACGAGGTGTCGGACGAACCGGCGCGCGCGTGCCCCGGGTTCTTGATCTCCTGCACGACCGCGCTCAGCGTGCTCCGTAGCTGCCCGCTCGTGTGCGTGACCGGGCCCGCCCAGGCCAGCGCCATGACCGCTGCCCCCGCCACGATCCACCAGGTCAGGAAGGGTGCGGCCACGGTAGGGCGGTATGTGCGCTTGCGCGCGCGCCTGGATTTGTAGCGGTCCGCCGTGCGCCAGATCACGTCGGCGACGAGGGCGACCCCGAGGACGACGATCACGACGTAGATCGTCGAGTAGTGCGAGAGCGTGATGCCGGCCAGCAGCACCACGAAGGCGATCTGCCGCACGCGCAGGGGCCGCCCGGAGTCGGTGAGCACGACCATGCCGCAACCGAGCAGCACGAACGCGACCTCCTGGCGGCCCAGGAAGGTCATGTCGGACAGGAAGGTGGGGAAGAGCATGAAGAAGACGGCCGACAACAGCGACACCAGATGCGGTGCGACGTTGCGGACGGAGCGGTGGACCAGCACCGGAGTGAGCGCGAACAGCACCGGCAGCACGATCTTGAAGATGTAGACGTCGGGGATCGCGGTGAGCCGGAACACGCTCACGGGCAGCAGCGTGACGCTGAGGCAGGCGTTGTAGGCGTCGGGGTACTTGGAGACGTCCCAGAGCGATCCGCCGAGCGTCAGCCGGTAGTACTCGTACTCGCGCTGGATGTCGTGTCCGGTGATGGACCAGCCGCGCAACGAGTTCAGCATGAGCAGCGCGGTCGCGCCGAGGAACAGACCGGTCTCGAGGACGCTGACCGGGTAGCGCCGGCGGCGGACCATGAGCAGGACCAGCAGCGCGATGACGGCCGGCATCGCAGCCGTGCTGACCGCCCCGCCGTAGCCGTTGTTCAGCCTGATGGGCCCTGCGACCGACAGCACCAGGGCGACGCCGGCGAACGCCCCCACGGGGATCGCGCCCGGCGGCAGTCCGTCGCGGAGCCAGGACCTGCTCTTGTCGGTCCGTTCCTCCTCCGGCACGAACGCGCCGATCACGATGAGCGTGAGCGCCGTGGCCCCGGCCAGGGACACCCTGGTCAGCGGGCGTTCCACCCCGGCCAGCGGCAGCACCGTGTTCACGGCGAGGGCGATCACGAGATCCGTGATGACCGCCATGCCGACGGCGAGCAGGAAGCTGCCGTCCCTGGTGGACACCACCCGGGAGGCGACGCCGCGCCACACCGCGACGGGCGCACCGAACAGCAGCCACAGGCCGGCCACCGTCAGCAGCACCCCGGGCACGCCGGGCAGCATCTCCACGACACAGGCCACCGCGATGGCGAGCAGCACCCCGAGGCGTCCCCGTACGAGGTCCGGGAGCCGCAGGCCGGCGGCCTGGGCATCGCCCGCCGACGCCGCGTGGCGGCGCGGGCCCCGGCCCTGCCGCTTCCGTTCGTGCCCGGACCCGGCCGGCGAGGCGTCGCTCTCGGCCGGCTCCGGCTCCCTGTCCAGATCCGCGTCGTCCGCGTCGTCCGCCACGACGGCCCACGACGGGCGGGAGGTCGTGCGCCGACCGCTGCTTCCCGTGCCACGGGCCGTCATGCGCCGGCCTCTGGGTAGACGTGGGCGTAGACCTGCTCGACCAGGGCTGCCACGGCCTCCCAGGAGTAGTCGGGGGCGGTCGCGGCACTCCTGCGGGCGAGCCGCAGGCGCAGACCGGGGTCGGCGGCCACCGAGTCGATGGCGGCGGCCAGCGCCGCCGGTTCGGGAGCGGCCAGCAGCCCGACACCCTTGAGCAGTTCGGCGGTGCCGGGGACGTCGGTCGCGACGACCGGCAGGGCGGCGGCCATCGCCTCCAAGGCGACCAGCGGCATGCCCTCCCGGTCGGAGGGCAGCACGAAGACGTCGGCGTCCGCGTACGCCCGCACCAGGTGCTCGCCGAGGAGCCCGCCCGAGAACTCGACGTTCCGCAGACCCAGTTCGGCGGCGTGCGCCTCCAGCTTCTCCCGCAGCTCGCCGTCGCCGACGATCCGCAGCTGCACCGGCTCCCGCAGCAGGGCCGTCGCCTCCAGCAGCCGTGCCACGTTCTTCTGCGAGCTCAGACGGCCGACGAACAGCAACCGCAAGGGACGTTGTGCCGTCTCCCGCACCGGCATGAAGTAGCCGGCCCCCACGCCGTTGGGGACGACGAACACCCTGTCCGCCCGGACGCCGTACGTCTCGCGGACGAAGGCGCCCTGCTCCTCGGTCAGCACGATCACCCCGGCGGCGGCGCGCATCGACCGTCCGAAGACGTGCTTCTTGTAGGCGGGCAGCAGCCCACCCAAGCGCCCGGAGGCTTCGACGTCGAGGTGGAAGTGGAGGATGAAGCGCTGTCCGCGCATGCGGGCGATGACGGCGACGAGCTCGGGCATCAACGCGTGCGCACAGTGCACGTGCAGCACGGCGTCGCGGGGCGCGCGCACCGCCAGCGAGACGGGCAGGCCCGGTGCGAGCGCGGTGTGCGCGACCTCGACCGCGCGGTGCCGCCGTATGGTGACCCGGCCGGCGCCGTAGCGGCGCGGTCCGCCGTCGGCACCGAGGGCGGTGGTGATGACCCGCACGTCGTGGCGCTGCCCGAGCTGGATGGCGAGGTGCTCCACCACGCGTTCGAGCCCGCCCAGATGGGGCGGGTAGTACGGGGTGATCTGCAGAATGGTGCGTCGCATCAGGCTTCAGTCTCGTACGTCAGGGGGCGGCGTACCGAGCGGCCCGGTCACGGCCTTCGGCGTCACGAAGTTGTAGTGCAATGTCTGCTCGTGCCCGACGAGGGCCACCCGTACGAGCGTCGTGCCCGTGGTCTTGGTGAAGCGCGTGACGACGGGCACGGCCTTGCCGTCCTTCGGTTTCAGCCCCACCGTCCTGGTGGCCACGACCTTGCCCTTGGCCGATTCCAGCGTCAGCTTCAGCCGCAGCGGTGCGGGGCCCGTGCCGTGGGCGTTCACGGCGACGGGGACGATCAGCGTGCTGCCGTCGAAGCGGGGCGCAGCCGTGAAGTAGATCTCGGTGAACGGGGCCGGCTGCCGGGTGAAGGACTGCAGCAGCACCGTGCGTACCGCCGGCACCGACCAGAGCCCCGCCCCCAGAGCGACGGCGACCACCACGGCCACCGCCGCACCGGCGATCCTGCGTCGCGGCGAGGCCGGGGGACGGCGTGTCTCAGGGTCCTGCTGGTCCACAGGTGCCTGGCGGGGTGACGGCTGATCCGGTTCGGGGTCCGGTTCCGGAGCGTGGTCGCCGGGCTCGTCGGCCGGTTCGGTCATGTCGTTCCGCACCGCTCTGCGGTCTCCCGGCCCCCGGCCGCCGGGGCCGTGACACCGGGCAGGGGGGACACTTCACCGTACGCAGGGACGACTCCGGACAGGCTTCTCATGTGTCATCCCCCCCGGGCGCTCGTCGGGGCGGCAAGCCCGTATGAGTTTCTCCGCAAGGCATCTCGGTGCATGGGAAGGATCGCCGACGCTTGGTGGCGATGACGGGGAACTCCGGCCAACGAAGCTCGCCGCTCACCCGGCAGTCAATGATGTGCGGAACGGATGCGACTCTAGTCCAATACCGCGAACCACTGTCGATGGTGTGACCAACTCGTGATGGCGAACGGGCAAAAGCGCTCGTCAGCCGACGAGCCAAGAGGCGATGGGCTTGGCGTCCCCGCCCGCCC
>NZ_JARAVK010000088.1:0-35722 GCF_033792765.1 Streptomyces sp. PA03-6a
GGACCGGGGCGGGCCGGTCGCCGTTGCCGGTGGCCGGTGAGGGGACGAGCCCCCCGGGCCGGTTGGGCGTCTTGCGCATGCTGCTGGGCGTGATCGTCACGGCGACCCCGTAGGAGGAGAGAGGTGAAGGAATCACCGAAAGGTGGGAAAGCGGTGCAAAGCCCCTGATGGGCACTGAGAAAGTAGCAAAGGGCAATAGAGTTATCCGACAAGCAGACAATCGGCGTGGCGCGGTGCGCGGCCATTGCCCGTTACGACCCGCCGCGGATACGCTGCGTTCGCGATACCGATCGCTATACGGAATATCGAACAGACGCCGGAGAGAGCGAGCAGAGATGGGACGTCTCGTACCCGCCGTGACCAGAGCCCTGGACATCCTGGAGCTCTTCCTCGAAGGCGACGGCACGATGTCCGCGCCCGAGATCACCCGCAGGCTGGGTCTGCCGCGCACCACCGTGCACGAGCTGGTGACGACCCTCGCCGCGCGCAACTACCTGGTGCCGCAGTCCGGTCAGTCCGGCCGTTACCGCCTCGGCGTGCGCACGTACCAGCTCGGCAGCCGCTACGCCGAGCAGCTGGACCTCGCCGCCGAGGGTCAGCAGGTGGCCCGTTCGGTCGCGGAGACCTGCGACGAGACGGTGCACGTGGCGATCCTGGAGGGCACCGACGTCATCTACATCGCCAAGGTGGACAGCACCCACGCGGTCCGGATGGTGTCGGCGGCCGGGCGCAGGCTGCCCGCGCACTGCACCTCCGTCGGCAAGATGCTGCTGGCCTCGCTGCCCCCGGACGCCCTCGACGAACGCCTGCCCGGCGACGGGCCGCTGCCCGCGATGACCGAGCACAGCATCACCTCGGCCGACGAACTGCGGCGCCAGCTCGATGCGGTGCGCGAGCGGGGGGTCGCCGTCGAGCGGCGCGAGTCCAACCCGGACGTCTCCTGCGTCGCCGCCCCGGTCCGCAACTCGGCGGGACGGGTGGTGGCCGCGCTCAGCATCTCCGTGCCGATGATCCGCTGGACCGAGGAGCGCCGGGCCGAGCTGGAGGAACTGGCCGTCAAGGGGGCCGCCGGGCTGTCCGAGCGCCTCGGGCACCGGGGCGGTGCGCGATGAGCGGCGTCGAACTCGCCCTCAAGGCCGGGGCGCGGCTCGGCGAGGGCCCCACCTGGGACCCGGTCGGCGCGCGGTTGCTGTGGGTGGACATCCTCGCCTCCCGGGTGCACTGGTACGACCCGGCCGGCGGCGGCGAGTCGGTGATGGCGACCGGGCAGCACGTCGGCGCGGCCAAGCCGCGCGCGGCCGGCGGCGTGGTGGTGAACCTGCGCGACGGCGTGGGGCTGTACGACGCGGACGGCGCCTTCCGCTGGCTGCACCGCGACCCCGTCCCCGGCCGGCGGGCCAACGACGCCGCCGTGGACGCCGCGGGCACCCTGTGGGCCGGCACCATGCGCTACGACGAGGCGCCCGGCGGCGGGACCCTGCGCCGGGTGGCCCCGGACGGCACGGTCGAGCCGGTGCTGGACGACGTGACCGTCAGCAACGGCACCGACTGGAGCCCCGACGGCTCCCTCATGTACTACGTGGACAGCCCGACCCGGCGCGTCGACGTCTTCGACGTCGACCGGGACACCGGACTCGTCCGCGGGCGGCGGCCGTTCGCGGAGGTCGAGGAGGCCGCGGGGCTCCCGGACGGCCTCACCGTGGACGCCGAGGGCTGCGTCTGGGTGGCCCTGTGGGACGGGGCAGCCGTGCGCCGCTACACCCCGCGGGGGGACCTGGACCGGGTCGTGGAGGTGCCGGTACGGCGGCCCACCGCCTGCGCCTTCGGCGGCCCTTCGCTGACCGATCTCTACATCACCTCCGCGAGCGCGGGCCTTGACGCCCGGGAGCTGGCGCAGCGGCCGCTGTCGGGATCGCTGCTGGTGGTGCCGGGAGCCGGGCAGGGGATGCCCGATGTGCCGTTCGGTGGTTGATTCCGTGGTGGTTCGGGGTTGATTCGGGGCTGATCGGCCCCTAAACCCGCATGTCCCGGGTTTCACAGAGGTTTCACGGGATCGACGGTCAACTCATATGTACGTCGTATCGTCGCGTCCCATACGCTGCCGGGGCAATGGACTACTGCACAGCATGCCGACGGCACATCAACGGCGCCCTGTCTTGCCCGGGGTGCGGAACGCCCGCTCACCAGCTCGGTGCGCAGGGGCCTGCCGACGCGCCCGTGCAGGAGCCCGGGACCGGCGGGGGCGAGACCCCGGCGCCGCCCGAGGGCGGTCGTGCGGATCGCCGCAAGGCCGCGGGGCGGGGCTCCGCGGAGAGCTCCCCGCGCCGTTCCGGCAGCCGGGCCCGCACCCGCCGCGTCCGCACCCGCCGCCGTTCCCGGCTGCTGGTCGGCACCCTGGTGGGCGCCGCGATCGTGCTCGTCGGCTGGAGCGTGGCGGAACTCCCGCTCGCCGGCTACGTGACGGGTGCGAACACGGCCGCCTCGGACGACGCACGGACCGACGGGGCCTCCCCGCGCCCGACCTCCTCGCCCGGTGGCGACACCTCCGAGGACCCGGCGGCACCCGCCTCCGACGCCTCGGCGTCCGCGAGCGCGAGCGCCTCCGCGTCGCCCAGCGCCTCGAAGAGCGGCAAGGAGTCGTCGTCCCCCTCGGCCTCGGCCTCCGCCTCGGTCAGCCAGCCGCCCGCCGGTTCCGGGACCAAGCCCCCCGCCGGCGGGGGCCCCACCACCTCGGCGCCGCAGAACTCGAGCCCGGCGTCCGCGCCCCCCACGCACACGCCGAAGCCGACGCCCTCCTGCACCCGTTTCCTGTGGTGGTGCACCTGACGGGCACCGGGCCCGTCCTTCCCGGCTCGTCCACGGACCCGCTCCGTCCTGCTCCGTCCTGCGGCCCCACCGGCCGTCGCCGCGGTGTGCGACGGGACACGCCCATGCCGATTTATTTGACTTCCTCAAACATCCAGGCTCATGGTTAGTTAAGAACCTAAAGCTTTGGAGGCGTTCCCCCATGCCGAAGAGCCGTGAATGGCACCTGGTCGCCCGCCCGCACGGGTGGCCGAAGCCCGAGGACTTCGCGCTGCGCGAGACCGAGGTCCCCGAGCCCGGACCCGGTGAGATCCTCGTGCGCAACCTCTACGTGTCGGTCGACCCGTACATGCGGGGCCGTATGAACGACGCGAAGTCGTACGCGGAGCCGTACCGGCTGGACAAGCCGATGCACGGCGGCGCGGTCGGCCGGGTCGTCGCCTCGGGCGCGGAGGGCTTCGCCCCCGGCGACCACGTGCTGCACTTCCTCGGCTGGCGCGAGTACGCCCTGGTCAACGCGGAGACCGCGGTCAAGGTCGACCCCGACCTCGCCCCGCTCAGCACCTACCTGGGCGTGCTCGGGATGACCGGCCTCACCGCCTACGCGGGCCTGTTGCGCGTCGCCGGCCTCAAGGAGGGCGACGCGGTCTTCGTCTCCGGCGCGGCGGGCGCGGTCGGCAGCCAGGTCGGCCAGATCGCCAAGCTCAAGGGTGCCTCCCGGGTGATCGGCAGCGCCGGTTCGGACGAGAAGGTCAAGCTCCTCGTCGAGGAGTACGGCTTCGACGCCGCCTTCAACTACAAGGACGGCCCCGTGGCCGAGCAGTTGGCGGCGGCCGCGCCCGACGGCATCGACGTCTACTTCGACAACGTGGGCGGCGAGCACCTCGAGGCGGCCATCGGCGCCCTCAACCTGCGCGGCCGGGTGGCCGTCTGCGGCATGATCGCCCTCTACAACGCGACCGAGCCCGCCCCCGGCCCCCGCAACCTGTCCCGGCTCATCCAGAACCGGCTGCGCATCGAGGGCTTCCTCGTCGGCGACCACTACGACCTGCAGCCGCAGTTCGTCCAGGAGGTCGGCGGCTGGATCCGCGAGGGCAGGCTGCGCTACCGCGAGACCGTCGTCGACGGGATCGAGAACAACCTGGAGGCCTTCCTCGGCGTCCTGCGCGGCGACAACACCGGGAAGATGCTGGTGCGTCTGCCCGAGTGACCGCGGCGCGAACGGGGACGAGGGGCGTGCCCGGGCGGGTGCGCCCCTCAGGCGCCGCGGGGTTCCCCGTCGTCGCGGGCCGGGCCGAGCAGGGCGACGAAGTGCCGGAAGGCCGCGGGCATGTCCACCTCGCCGGGGGCGTGCAGCCACTGCAGCTGCAGACCGTCCATGACGGCCACGAGCAGCGGGGCGGCCTGCTCGGGCGTGAGGCCGCCGGGCAGCGTCCCGCCGTACTCGGCGCGCAGCGAGTCGGCGGCCCAGCGGCGCACCCGTGTGTAGCGGTCCCTGAAGTACTCCCGCGCGGGGTGGTCCTCGGTGACGCTGTCGCCGGCGAGCACGCTGAAGACCTGGACGACGCCCGGCCGGGTGGCGTTGTACTCGACCAGGTTGGCCACCATCTCCATCGGCCAGGCCGTGCCGTGCAGCGCCGCCGAGGCCATGTCCCACCGGTCGCGGACCTCGAGCACCGCGACGAGCAGGGCCTCCTTGGTCGGGAAGTAGTGGAGCAGCCCCTGCTGCGTGAGCCCGACCCGCTCCGCGACGGCGGCCAGCGAAGCCCCCCGGTAGCCGCGTTCGGCGATCACTTCGAGGGCGGCCTGGATGATCTCCGCCTTGCGGTCCTCGTTGCGGACCGCGCGGCCGAGTCCCCGGCCGCGGTCGTTGGCAGTCACAGGCGTGAGCCTAGCCCCGTGCCGGGTACGGGCCGAAAGTAACGAAGAGGTGACGACACCTACCGATCAACAGGACGCGGGCCGGAGGATGGCGACCAGTCAGGCAGGCAGGCGACGGGTTGTCACGTCCTCACGAAGGAGTCCACCCCATGAGCGACACCTCCGGAACCCCGCTCGACGACGCGGTCGAACGCGCGCTGGGCAAGCTCGACCTCGACGCGAAGACACGGCTGCTGGCCGGGCAGGACATGTGGTCGCTGCCCGCGCTGCCCGAGATCGGACTGGGCTCGCTGGTCATGTCGGACGGGCCCATCGGGGTGCGCGGCGTGCGCTGGACCGCGGACGACCCCTCGATCGCGCTGCCCAGCCCCACGGCGCTCGCCGCCACCTGGGACCCCGCCCTCGCCCGCCGCACCGGGCGGCTGCTCGCCCAGGAGGCACGTCGCAAGGGCGTGCACGTCCTGCTCGCCCCGACCGTCAACCTGCACCGTTCGCCGCTGGGCGGGCGGCACTTCGAGGCGTACTCCGAGGACCCGTACCTCACCGGTGAGATCGGCACCGGCTACGTCGCGGGCGTCCAGGACGGCGGGGTCGGCACGACCGTCAAGCACTTCGTCGCCAACGACGCCGAGACCGAGCGCTTCACCGTCGACAACGTCATCGGCGAGCGCGCCCTGCGCGAGCTCTACCTCGCGCCCTTCGAGGCCATCGTCAGGGACGCCCGACCCTGGGGCGTCATGGCCGCCTACAACTCCGTCAACGGCACCACGATGACCGAGCACCACCGCCTGCAGAACGAGGTGCTGCGTGAGGAGTGGGGCTTCGACGGCTTCGTCGTCTCCGACTGGGCGGCCGCCCGGGACACCGCCGCCGCCCTCGCCGGCGGCCTCGACGTGGCCATGCCGGGACCGCGCACCGTCTACGGGCAGGCACTGGCCCGCGCGGTGCGCGAGGGCCGCGTCGAGGAGTCCGCCGTGGACACGGCGGTGCGCAACGTGCTGCGCCTCGCCGCCCGGGTGGGCCTGCTGGCGGGCACCCCCGCGGCGGTGCCCGCCGACCGGATCCCCGCCGCGATCGACGGCCCCGCGCTCGCCCGGGAGATCGCCCGCCGCTCCTTCGTCCTGGTCCGCAACGAGCCGCGCGGCGGGCGGCCGGTCCTGCCGGTCGACCCCGCCGCGGTGCGCGGGATCGCGCTCATCGGCGCGGCCGCGCGTGACGCCCGGGTGCTCGGCGGCGGGTCCGCGCAGGTCTTCCCCGCCCATGTGGTCGCGCCGCTGGACGGCCTGCGCGCGGCGCTGCCGGAGGGCACCGCCCTGGCCTACGCCGTGGGCGCCGACCCCAACGAGGAACTCGCGCCCGCCGGGCCCGGCTTCGTGCTGCGTGCGGTCTGCCGGGACGCGGCGGGCGAGGTCCTCGGCACCTGCACGCTGCCCGGGGGCCACGTGCAGTGGATGGGCGGCGACCTGCCCGACGGGGTGACCCACGACACCCTGCGCTCCGTCGAGGTCACCGGCACCTTCACCCCCCGCGAGAGCGGCGCCCACCACTTCGGCACCCGGGGGCTGGGCGGCTTCCGGCTCGTCGTGGACGGCGCGCCGGTCTACGAAGGGACCCAGGTCGCCGGGCCCGAGTCCGGTCCCTTCGAGGGGATGTTCGGCGCGCCCGTCGAACGCGGCCGGGTCGTACTGACCGCCGGGGTGCCCGTCGAGGTCTCACTGACCCACGTCCTGCCCCGGGACCGCAGGGGGCCGGTCCGGGCGGTCGTCTTCTCGCTCGTCCACGGCGAACCGCAGCGGGACGGGACCGAGTTGATCGCGGAGGCCGTCGCGGCGGCGCGGGAGGCGGAAGTGGCGGTGGTCGTGGTCGCGACCACCGAGCGGGTCGAGAGCGAGGGCTTCGACCGCGCGGACCTGCGGCTGCCGGGCCGTCAGGACGAACTCGTGCACGCGGTGGCCGCGGTGAACCCTCGGACGGTGGTCGTGGTGAACGCCGGCTCGCCGGTGGAGATGCCGTGGCGCGAGGAGGTCGCCGCGGTGCTGATCGGGTGGTTCCCCGGACAGGAGGCCGGCGCGGCGCTCGCCGACGTCCTCCTCGGCGCCGCCGAGCCCGGCGGCCGGCTGCCCACCACCTGGCCGGCCCGGCTGGCCGACGCCCCGGTCGGCGAGGTCGTGCCCCGGGACGGGGTCCTGCGCTACGACGAGGGCGTCTTCATCGGCTACCGCGCCTGGGAGCGGGCCGGGGCGGAGCCCGCGTACCCGTTCGGGCACGGGCTCGGCTACACCGACTGGGCCTACGAGGACGCCTCCTTCGCACCGGCGGAGGGGCCGTTCGCGGACGGCGGGCGAGGCCCCCTGGGGACGCTCACCGTACGGCTGCGCAACACCGGTGACCGGCCCGGGCGGGAGGTCGTCCAGGTCTACCTGGCGGCGCCCGCGGGCGAGGACCCGGCGGGCGGGCGCCCGGCCCGCGTCCTGGCCGGATTCCTCCCGGTCGAGCTTCCGGCGGGCGCCGTGACGGAGGCCCGGATCGCGCTGCCCCGCCGTGCCGCGCAGATCTGGGACCCCTCGGAGGGTGACTGGCGCACTCTTGCGGGTACGTACACCGCCGAGGTCGCGCGCAGCGTCGCCGACCGCCGTCTCACGGTGCCGGTGGCCGTGGGCGGCTGACCCACCACCCCGGGGAGGTCCCTGACACCCTCCCCGGGGTGCGGGGTCGTCCTCGCCCGGCCCGGGGACGCCCGCCGCATGATGACGGATCGTCAGGCTCCGTTGCGGGTGCGGTCCCCCGGCCGGCCCCCGCCCGATTGCGGGCCGCCTCCGGTGACGTGACGCTCGTGCCAACCGCCCCCCACTCCAGGCGTCCACCCGAGGAGCAGCGATGACGGCACGTACGCGCACCCGTCCGGTCCTGGCCGGCGCGGCTCTCGTCCTGGCCGGCGCGTCCGCGCTGCTGACCGGCGCCGCGCGGGCCGGAGAACCGCCCGCGCCCGCCGTCGCCGGCTGCACGGTGAACGGCCGGACGGTCACCGGGGGTGTCGTCACCGGCACCGAGGGCTTCGACGAGATCGACTGCCCGGGCGGTGTCCCCGCGGGCGTCGTGGTCGCCGGGGGCGGCGGCGTCGACGTCATCACCGTCCACGGCGGCAACGCGGGGACCGTCGACGGCGGCGGCGGGGCCGACATGATCGAGATCAACGGCGAGAACAGCGGGCGGGTCACCGGCGGCGACGGCGACGACCTCGTCGACCTGATCGGCGACGCCGGGGCCAACTCCGGCACCGTGGGCGGCGGACCGGGCGACGACGTGCTCTTCCTGAAGGCCGAGGACATCGCCGGCACCGGCGTGGTCACCGGCGACACGGGCTCCGACGTCTGCCTCTTCGACCCGGACCCCTCGGGCCCCCGGGACTGCGAGGTCATGGTCTGAGCCCCACCGGCCGCGCGCCGGTTCGCATACCCTGTCGCGCATGCGAGATCTTGCCAACGGGATACGGCTCTTCGTGGATGGCCAGCGCTGGGTGCTCCGGCACGGCCGCTGGTTCGGCTTCGGGCTGCTGCCGGCGCTGATCACCCTCGTCGGCTACGTGGCGGCACTGGTCGTCCTCGCCTTCTGGGCCGACGACGCGACCGCCTGGGCCACCCCCTTCGCCGACGACTGGGACTCGCCCTGGCGCGGCCTGTTCCGCGGGCTGCTCACCGCGGTCGCCTTCGGCGGCGGCCTGCTGCTGGCGGTGATCTCCTTCACCGCGGTGACGCTCCTGGTCGGCCAGCCCTTCTACGAGTCCCTCGCTGAGCGGGTCGACGTCACCGAGGGCGGCGCGCCCGACGCACCCGACGTCGCGCTGTGGCGGGAGCTGCTGCAGTCCGCCCGGGACAGCCTGCGGGTGCTGGTCCGGGTCGCCGCCTGGGGCGTCCTGCTGTTCGCCGCAGGCTTCATCCCCTTCGTCGGCCAGACCGTCGTCCCCGCGATCGGCTTCTGCGTCTCCGGGTACTTCCTCGCCCTCGAACTCAGCGGGGTGGCCTTCCAGCGGCGTGAGGTCCCGTTGCGGATGCGGATGCGGATGCTGCGTGGGCGGATGGCGCTGACGCTGGGCTTCGGTGTGCCGTTGATCCTGTGTTTCCTGGTGCCGTTGGTGTCGGTGCTGCTCATGCCGGGTGCGGTGGCGGGTGCGACGCTTTTGGTGCGTGCGTTGATGCAGCCGCAGGAGGTGCCGGAGCCGCGGCCGGAGCCGGGTGCGCCCGTGGGGCGGCTGGACTTGCGCAAGCCGTAGCCGCCGGGGGCTCGGCGGGGTGGCCCTCCAGCGGCGTGAGGTCCCGTTGCGGATGCGGATGCGGATGCTGCGTGGGCGGATGGCGCTGACGCTGGGTTTCGGTGTGCCGTTGGCGTCGGTGCTGCTCATGCCGGGTGCGACGCTTTTGGTGCGTGCGTTGATGCAGCCGCAGGAGGTGCCGGAGCCGCGGCCGGAGCCGGGTGCGCATGTGGGGCGGCTGGACTTGCGCAAGCCGTAGCCGCCGGGGGCGATCCGGAGGGAACCGTTCCGCACCTGCCGCGTGACTTATGTGCTGAGGACGAGCACGCGAGGGGGAGGCGCGCCATGGCGCAGCGCACCAACCAGTACGACGACAATCCGCAGAGCTACCGCACGTACTGGGAAGGCCGCGGCTACGAACACGACGCCGAGGTCGCCGCGTTGCGGCGGCTGCTCGAAGGGCGGCACTTCGGGCACGCGGCGGACGTCGGCGGCGGCTTCGGCCGGCTCGTGCCGGTGCTGCGGGAGTTCGCCGACCGGGTCACGCTGGTGGACGCCAGCCGCAAGCAGCTGGACGACGCGGAGGAGTTCCTCAAGGGGCTCGCGGGGGTGAGCATGCGGCTGATGAGCGCGGGGGGCCTCGGGCTGCACTCCGCGAGCGTCGACCTGGTCACCATGATCCGCGTCATGCACCACCTGCCCGACCCGGGGGCCGCGCTGACCGAGATCGCCCGGGTGCTGCGGCCGGGCGGCACGGCCGTCGTCGAGACCGCCAACCTCGCGCACGCCGCCAACCGGCTGCGCTACGCGGCGCACCGCCGGCGGGTGCCGCGCTCGCCGGTGGACATCCGCTCGGCGGAAAACCGCGAGCGCGACAGCATCCCGTTCGTCAACCACCACCCGCGCACGGTCGCCGCGCAGCTGGAGGCCGCGGGGCTGCGCGTGGAGCGCCGGCTGTCGGTGTCCAACCTGCGCAGCGCGCGGCTCAAGCGGGTGGTCCCGCACGCGACGCTGGTACGGGCCGAGGGGGCGCTGCAGTCCCCGCTGGCCCGCGTGGGGTTCGGGCCGAGCATCTTCTTCCTCGCCCGCAAGCCGGCGTAGCGCCCGGGGCCCCTGGCGGAGCGGTGCCCCGGTGCGCCATGCTCCGGGCGGCCGACCCGTACCCGACCGCCCGGAGGTCCCCCGCGATGCGCCTGCCGCTCCGCCCTGCCGTGCCCGCCGACGTGCCGCCGCCCACGGCGGAGGAACTGCGACTGGAGCGGGCCGTGCCGCGGGAGATCCTGCGCCGCGGCGGCTTCGACACCGCGGCCCCGCGGTTCGCCCGGGCCCTGGCGGAGGCCCGCGACCTGGCCTCGGCCGCCCGGAGCGTGCGGCGGCACGGGCGCGCGCTGTGGCGGGCCGCGGTGGACCGGGCCCAGGGCCGCGGGGTGGTGGGCGGTGACCTGAGCCACGACGACGACCGGCCGCTGTACTGGGCCCGGCTCGCCCTCGGCGCGGAACTGCGGCGGTGGGAACCGGCGTTCGCGCTGCCCGCCGCCGGCCGCGCCGCGCTCGCGGCCCGGCTGGAGCGCGCCTCGCGCGGACAGGACGCCGTCCGCCCGCCCCTGGCCGAGGGCGTGCGGCGCATCCTGCTGACCGGCTTCGACCCCTTCCGGCTGGACACCGACATACGCTGCAGCAATCCCTCCGGGGCCGCGGCGCTCGCCCTGGACGGCGTCACCCTCGCGACCGCCTCGGGTCCCGCCCGCGTGGAGACCGTCGTCTTCCCGGTGCGCTGGGACGACTTCGCCGACGGCGCGGTCGAAGCCGTCCTGCGCCCCCGGTTCCGGCCCGGCCCGCGCAGGGTCGACCTGTTCGCCACCGTCAGCCAGGGCCGGGACGGACGCTTCGACCTCGAACGCTTCAACGGCGCCTGGCGCGGCGGCCACCCCGACAACACCGGCCTGTCCGTCACCGGCCCGGTCCCGGTCCCGGTGGCCGCCGGCCGGCAGCCGCAGTGGACGGCGTCCACGCTCCCGTACACGGCGCTCGCCGCCGGCACCGGCCCCTTCCCGGTGCACGACCGCACCACCGTCACCGAGGTCCCCGCCGGGGCGACCGACCCCGTCACCCGTGACGGCGGCCCGACCCCCGGCTCCGCGGCCCGCGCCGGGGGCGGCGGCGACTACCTCTCCAACGAGATCGCCTACCGGGCCACCCTGCTGCGGGACAGGCTCGCGCTGCCCGCCCCGGGCGGCCATGTCCACACCCCGGTGCTGCACTTCGGTCCCGGCAACACCGACCCGGCCACCGGCTCGGTCACCGACCCCGCCTTCGTCGCCCAGCGGCTCGCGGTCACCGCCCAGATCCGTGCCCTCCTCGTCGCGGCCGTCGGCGCGCTCGGCTGAGGAGAGGTGACCTGGGTGCTCGGCCACGTCCCGGCCGGGGACGTGAAACGTGTCGCGCCGGCCGCCGCGGGCCGGATCACCACCGTCGCCGTGGGCCCGCGCGGTCAGGGGAGGCGATGACTGAACGGAAGCCCCGCCCGGCCCGTATGAGACCGGGGACGGCCGCAAGATAGCCGAACCGCGCACCACTTGTCCCGTAAACGCCGCACATGTACCAGATGTGAGGAATATGCGAGAAGGTGGTGCAGGCAAGGGGAAGCGGGCCGCCGCGGCGTGGCCCCCGTGATCGAGGGAGGTTCTGCCGTGACCGTCGCAGTCGGCGTCACCGGTAATGCCACCGAGTTGTTCCGCGCCAACACCGCGCACAGTCCCTCGTACTTCGCGCTGCGCCGCGCCGCCGGCGGCCTGTCGTCCTCCGACGCAGGACACGACATCGTCGACTTCTGCATCCCGTGCAACCCGTACTTCCCGAGCCCGGCCATGTACGACCGGCTCCAGGAGTCGATGCGGGACATCCTCACCTACTACCCGAGCAGCACGGACGTCATCACCAACGAGCTGTGCTCGCTGCTCGGCCTCAACCCGCAGACCGTGGCCATGGGCAACGGCTCCACCGAGCTGATCACCTGGATCGACCACCTGCTGGTCCGCGAGAGCCTGGCCGTCCCCATACCCACCTTCGGCCGCTGGACCGACCAGCCCATGGAGACCGGCAAGCGCGTCGACATGTTCCTCCTCCCGGAGGCCGCCGGATTCGCCCTCGATCCGGCGGCCTTCGTCTCGTTCGTCCGCGCGCGGGGTTCCCGTACGGCCGTGATCTGCAACCCCAACAACCCCGACGGCGGCTTCCTCCCCAAGCACGCCGTCGTCGCGCTCATGGACGCCCTGTCCGACCTCGACCTCGTCGTGATCGACGAGTCCTTCCTCGACTTCACCGACGCCGAGGCCTGGCCGAGCGTCGCGAGCGAGGCCGTCCTGCGGCCCAACGTGATCGTCCTGCGCAGCCTCGGCAAGAACTTCGGCCTGCACGGCATCCGCTTCGGCTACCTCGTCGCCAACCCCGCGCTGGCCGGGAAGGTCCGCCGCATGCTGCCGAAGTGGAACCTCAACTCCTTCGCGGAGGCGGTGGTCTTCATGCTCAAGGACCACCGCGAGGAGTACGCGCAGAGCCTGCGCCTGGTCTCCCGCGACCGGCAGGAGATGACCTGGCAGCTCGCGGCCCTGCCGGGGCTGACCGTCTACCCGTCCCAGGGCAACTTCGTCTTCGTCAAGCTCCCCGACGGCGTCGACGGCGCCGTGCTGCGCGACCGGCTGCTGGCCGAGCACGGGGTGCTGGTCCGCGAGTGCGGCAACAAGCTGGGCAGCAGCAGCCGTTTCATGCGGCTCGTGGTCCGGCCGCAGGCCGACGTCCAGCGGCTGCTGACCGGGCTGAGCACGGTGCTGTACGGCAGCACCTGGTACGCGGCGCCCGCGCCCACGCCCGCGGCGGCCGCCACGCCCGTCCAGGAGCAGCCCCCGCAGCCCGCTCCGCAGCAGCTGCCGCAGATCCAGCCCGCGCCGCCCGTACAGCCCGCCATGCCGCCGGTGCAGCCGCTCCCGCAGATCCAGCAGGCCCCGCCGCCCCAGCCGATGTACGAGCAGCCCATGGGGCCGCCGCCGATGCCGCCGCAGCCGGTCTACGAGTTCAGGCCGGAGCCGCCGCCGCAGCCGGTCTACGAGTTCAGGCCGGAGCCGCCGCCGCAGCCGGTCTACGAGTTCAGGCCCGAGCCGCAGCAGCAGCCTCAGGTGCCGCCTCAGACGCAGCCCCAGCCGCGCCCCCAGGCGCCCGCTCCGGACATGTACCCCGCGCTGACCGCCGAGGTCCCGCCGGCCTTCGCATCGGCGCCGCCCGGCACCCCGCGGCCGGCGCTGTACTGGCAGGACGCCTCCTGACGCACCGCGCCCGCGCGGGCCGGTCGCTCACCGGCCGGCGCGGGCGCAGGGTCACCTGGCCGCCCGGAACGAGCGGCTGTCCAGGGTCTTCCACTCCCCGCACGAGCTCTGCTTGCCCTGGGTCTCCCGGATGACGCAGTGCGTCTCGACCACCCGGCCGTCCCGGGTGATCGCCTTGACCCACACCCCGGAGCCGACGGAGGTCACCGTGGCGCCGCAGACGCCGCGCGGGTAGCCGCGGTTGCCGCTGAGGGAATGCCAGACGAAGGGCCCGCGGGGAAGGGTGCGGCCGCCGATGAAGACCCGGCCGTCGAACACCGCGACGGAGATCTCCTGGTCGCCCTTGCGGAGGGTGGAGTCGATGCTGACGCAGGATCCGTCGCGGCCGTCACGGCCGTCGCCGCGGTCGTTCCGGGGCCCGTCGTCCCGGCCGTTCCCCCGCTCGTCCTCGCGGCCGTCCCCGCGGTTCCCGCCCTGGTCGTCGCGGCGCTGCTGCTCGCGCTCGTCGCCGCGTTGATCGCCGCGGTCGTCCCGGCGCTCGTCGTTCCCGCCGTTCCCGTCGCCCTGGTCGTCCCGGCGCTCGTCGGCGCGCTCGTCGTCGCCCTCGTCCCGGCCGTCGTCGCCCCGGTCGGTCTCCCGGCCGCCGCGCTGGTCCCCGCCGTCCCCGCCGTCCTCGCGACCGCCCTCGTCACGGGCCTCCTCGTCGCGGCCGCCGTCCTCGCCCTCCTCCTCGTCGTCGTCCGCGGCGACGCTGCGCGTGCCGGGCGGCCGCGGGTCGGCCACGGCCGCCGTCGTGCCGGCCGCGGTGGTCACGGCGCCGGGGGTCGTGGCGAGCACGGGCGCCGACACCGCGGCCGCGGCGACGGCGAGCGGCACGACCACACCGGTCAGCCGTCCGTACCGCCGGGACCTGCGCGACGGCGGCCTGCCGTCAGGACTCATGGGGGACTCCCTCGTCGAGTGCGAAAGCGCGGGGCTTGATCGACGGGATGCGTACCCGTCTGCGCCCGGAGTCTCCGCCGGAGTCATTCCGGTGGCTCAGAACATCCCCGTACGGCCGACGGGGGTTCACCCGGTGCCGGTCCCGAAGTCGACAGGCGGGGGCGGCCGGGAGAGAATCCCGGCCGCCCCGCCCGCGGGGAGGACGGCGCCGCTCAGTGGGTGCCGAAGGAGTGCACGGTGGTGGAGCGGTAGGTCTGCCCCGGCCGCAGGACCGTCGACGGGAACGAGGGCTGGTTGGGGGAGTCCGGGAAGTGCTGGGTCTCCAGGCAGAAGCCGTCGCCCTGCCGGTAGACCCGGCCCGAGGAACCGGCGAACGCCCCGGTCAGGAAGTTGCCCGTGTAGAACTGCACACCGGGCTCGGTGGTGGCGATCCGCATGACCCGGCCGGAGACGGGCTCCGTGACCGTCACGATGTGCTCGGGCGCGGCGGTGCGGCCCTTGTCGAGCACGAAGTTGTGGTCGATGCCCTGCCCGTACAGGACCTGCTGGTGCGCGGAGCGGATGTCGCGGCCGATCGTCTTCGCGGAGCGGAAGTCGAACGGGGTGCCCGCGACGGACGCCAGCTCACCGGTGGGGATCAGGGTGGAGCCGACCGGGGTGTAGCGGCGGGCGGCGATCTGGACCTCGTGGTCGTAGATGCCGCCGTCGCCCTCGCCACGCAGGTTGAAGTACGTGTGGTTGGTGAGGTTGACGACCGTCGCCTTGTCGGTGGTGGCGGTGTAGTCGATCCGCCACCGCGCGTCGGCGGTCAGGGTGTAGACGACCTTGACCTTCAGCGTGCCCGGGTAGCCCATCTCGCCGTCCGCGCTGGTGTAGCGCAGCACCAGACCGGCGTCCGAGCCCGCCTTGAAGCCCTCGACCTCCCAGACCCGCTTGTCGAAGCCCCGGTCGCCGCCGTGCAGGCTGTTCGGTCCGTCGTTGACGGGCAGCTGGTAGGTGCGGCCGTCCAGGGTGAACTTCCCGCCCGCGATGCGGTTGCCGTAGCGACCGATCAACGCGCCGAAGTACGGGCTGTTCGCCACGTAGCCGGCGATGTCGTCGAATCCGAGGGACACGTTGACGCGGCGCCCGCGCCGGTCGGGCAGCTCCAGGGTCTGGACGACGCCGCCGTACGAGAGCACCTTGAGGGTGATCCCGCCGTTGCTGACCGTCCAGATGTCGACCTTGGTGCCGTCCTCCAAGGTCCCGAAGTGTTCCTTGCTCACCTTGCTCCCGCCTGCGGGCCTGTGCCGGGCGTCGGCGGTCTGCCCCGCCGTGCCGGCCTTTCCGGCCGCCCAGGCGCTCGTCCCGCTGATCGCGGGCGCGACCGCCCCGAGCGCCGCGCCCGCGATCAATGTACGTCTGTTCACTTGCGGCTCCTTCGATAGGTAGCTGCTTTACGAACCGACCTTGCGCTTGTTCCAGACGTCGAAGCCGACCGCGGCCAGGAGCACCAGACCCTTGATGACCTGCTGGTAGTCCGTGCCGATGCCGACGAGCGACATCCCGTTGTTGAGCACCCCGAGCACCAGGCCGCCGATGATGGCGCCCAGCACGGTGCCGACGCCGCCGGTGGCGGATGCCCCGCCGATGAAGGCGGCCGCGATGGCCTCGAGCTCGAAGTTGATGCCGGCCTGCGGGACACCGGCGTTGAGCCGTGCCGCGTAGACCACACCCGCGAGCGCGGCGAGCACGCCCATGTTCACGAAGACCAGGAAGACGACCCGCTTGTCCTTGACGCCGGAGAGCTTCGCCGCCGCCTGGTTGCCGCCGAGCGCGTACACATGGCGGCCGATCACCGCGTTGCGCATCACGAAGCCGAAGACGATGAGCAGCCCGGCCAGGATGAGCAGCACGATCGGCACGCCGTGGTAGCTGGCCAGCGTCATGGTGAAGGCGACGACGCAGGCGACGATGGCGAGCAGCTTCAGCAGGAAGAAGTTGCGCGGCAGCACGTCCAGGTCGTACGCGAGCTGCTGGCGGCGGTCGCGGATCTCCTGGACGACGGCGATGGCGATCACCACGAGACCGATGAGCAGCGTCAGGTTGTGGTAGTTGGTGTGCGGCCCGACCTCGGGCAGGAAGCCGTTGCCGATCTTCTGGAAGCCGCGCGGGAAGGGCGAGATGGACTGGCCCTCCAGGAAGATCTGCGTGCCGCCGCGGAAGAGCAGCATGCCGGCCAGGGTCACGATGAACGACGGGATCCCGACGTACGCGATGAAGTAGCCCTGCCAGGCACCGGCGACCGCGCCGATGAGCAGGCAGGCGACCAGGGCGAGCGGCCACGAGACGTGGTGGTGGATGATCATCACCGCACCGGCCGCGCTGACGAAGGCCGCGAGCGAGCCGACGGACAGGTCGATATGACCGGCGATGATCACGACCATCATGCCGATCGCCAGGATCAGGATGTAGCTGTTCTGGCCGATGAGGTTGGTGACGTTCTGCGGTTTGAGCAGGATGCCGCCGGACCATATCTGGAACAGCGCCGCGATCAGCACCAGCGCGATGATCATGCCGTACTGGCGCATGTTGCGCCGGGCCGCCTGCAGCAGGAGGCCGGCGGCTCCGGCCGCCGCGCCGCCGCCCTCGGCGGCCGTTGCCGCGCCCCCGGCGGGCGGCGGAGGAGTCTTGTCGGTCTTCACCGGGCTGCCCATCTCAGTTACCTCGGTCCATGGTCATGTGGCGCATCAGCACTTCCTGGGTCGCGCTCTCGCGCGGGATCTCCCCGGTCAGCCGGCCCGCGGACATCGTGTAGATGCGGTCGCACATGCCGAGCAGCTCCGGCAGTTCGGAGGAGATGAAGACGACGGCCTTGCCCTGGGCCGCCAGGTCGTTGATGACCGTGTAGATCTCGTACTTGGCCCCGACGTCGATGCCCCGGGTGGGCTCGTCGAGGATGAGGACCTCCGGCCCGGCGAAGATCCACTTGCTGAGGACGACCTTCTGCTGGTTGCCGCCGCTCAGCTTGCCCGTGGTCTCGAAGACCGTCGGGGTCTTGATGTTCATCGTGGAGCGGAAGGACTCCGCGACCCGGGCCTCCTCGTGCTGGTTGACGACGCCGCGCCGGGCGACCTTGGACAGGGCGCTGAGCGAGATGTTGCGGCTGATGTCGTCGATGAGGTTCAGCCCGTAGTGCTTGCGGTCCTCGGTGACGTACGCGATGCCGTGGCCCACCGCCTCCGGGACGGTGCGGGTGCGGATCTCCTTGCCGTGCAGGTAGACCCGGCCGCTGATGCCACGGCCGTAGGAGCGGCCGAAGACGCTCATGGCCAGTTCGGTGCGGCCGGCCCCCATCAGCCCGGCGATGCCCACGATCTCGCCGCGCCGGACGTCGAGGGAGACCCCGTCGACGACCTTGCGCTGCTGGTCGATCGGGTGGTGCACGGTCCAGTCCTCGACGGCGAAGGCCACCTCGCCGATCTCCGGCTCCCGCTCGGGGAAGCGGTGGTCGAGGTCGCGGCCCACCATGCCGCGGATGATCCGCTCCTCGGTGACGGCGCTGTGGCCGTCCTCGTCGGTGGCCTTCATGTCGAGCGTCTCGATGGTCCGCCCGTCGCGCAGGATGGTGATGGAGTCGGCGACCCTGGCGATCTCGTTGAGCTTGTGCGAGATGATGATGCAGGAGATGCCGTGCTCCTTGAACTCCATGATGAGGTCAAGGAGCTTGCGGCTGTCCTCGTCGTTCAGGGCGGCGGTCGGCTCGTCCAGGATGAGGAGCTTGACCTCCTTGGACAGCGCCTTGGCGATCTCGACGAGCTGCTGCTTGCCCACGCCGATGTCCGCCACGCGGGTGGTGGGCCCGTCGGTGAGCCCGACCCGCTTGAGCAGCCGGCCCGCGTGCCGCAGCGTCTCGTTCCAGCTGATGACACCGCGGGTGGAGTGTTCGTTGCCGAGGAAGATGTTCTCGGCGATGGACAGGTACGGCACCAGGGCGAGCTCCTGGTGGATGATCACGATGCCGCGCTGCTCGCTCGCGCGGATGTCGCGGAACTCGCAGGTCTCACCCTGGAAGAGGATCTCCCCTTCGTAACTGCCGTGCGGGTACACCCCGCTGAGCACCTTCATCAGGGTCGACTTGCCCGCACCGTTCTCACCGCAGATGGCGTGGACCTCGCCCTCGGCGACAGTCAAGGTGACGTCGGAGAGCGCCTTGACCCCTGGGAAGGTCTTGGTGATGGAGCGCATTTCGAGGACGGGTCCGGCCATTCCTGCTTTCCGTTCTCCTCGGGTGGTGGGAAGTGACGATCGTCGGTCGTGGTCCGGCTCCGGGACTACTGGAGCTCGGACTCCTTGATGTAGCCGGAGTCGACGACGATCTCCTTGTAGTTCGACTTGTCGACGCTCACCGGCGGCAGCAGGTAGGTCGGGACGACCTTGGTGCCGTTGTTGTAGGTCTTGGAGTCGTTGGTCTCCGGCTTGCCGCCGGTCAGCACCGCGTTGCCCATCTGGACGGCGACCTTGGCCAGTTCGCGGGTGTCCTTGTAGACGGTCTGGGCCTGCTCGCCCGCGATGATCGACTTGATCGAGGCGACCTCGGCGTCCTGACCGGTGACGATCGGGAGCGGCTTCTTGCCGGTGCCGTAGCTCACGCTCTTCAGCGCCGAGATGATGCCGCGGGAGATGCCGTCGTACGGGGAGAGCACCGCGTCCACGTCGTCGGAGGTGTACGACTTGCTGAGCAGGTCGTCCATGCGGGCCTGGGCGGTGGCGCCGTCCCAGCGCAGGGTGGTGACCTGGTTGAGCTCGGTCTGGCCGCTCTTGACCACCAGTTGCTTCTTGTCGATGTACGGCTTGAGGGTGTCCATCGCGCCGTTGAAGAAGTACTTGGTGTTGTTGTCGTCGGGCGAGCCGGCGAAGAGCTCGATGTTGAAGGGGCCCTTCTTGCTGCCGTCCTGCAGGCCCAGCTTCTCGAGGATGTAACCGGCCTGGAGCTGGCCGACCTTGTAGTTGTCGAACGTCGCGTAGTAGTCGACGTTCGCCGAGCCCAGGATCAGGCGGTCGTAGGAGATCACCTTGATGCCCGCGTCGTGGGCCTGCTGCAGTACGTCGCTGAGGGCCGAGCCGTCGATGGCGGCGATGACCAGCAGCTTGTCGCCCTTGGTGATCATGTTCTGGATCTGGGCGACCTGGTTCTCGACCTTGTCGTCGCCGTACTGCAGGTCGGTCTTGTAGCCCTGGGCCTGGAACTGCTTGACCATGTTGTCGCCGTCGGCGATCCAGCGCTCAGAGGACTTGGTGGGCATGGCGATGCCGATGGTGCCGCCCTTCCCACCGTCCTTGTCGCCGCCGCCTCCGGTGTTGTCGCTCTGCCCGCAGGCGGTCGCGGTGGCGCCGAGGGCGAGGGTGGCTATCAGCGCGGCTGTGGTGCGCAGACGTGCGGCTCTGGCGATGCGCATGGCTGATCAGATCCTTTCGGCGGCCAGGCGGGGGTCGGTCGCCTGGTCCGGGTCGGTCGCGATGTCCAAGGGGAAGCGGTGGAGCGGACCCGGCTGCCGCGCGCCCAGCGGGGAGAGCCCGCCGTCCGCGCCCAGCCGGGAGAGCAGGTCGAGCACAAGGCGGCCGCGCCGGACCCGCTCGCGGGCGGTCGTCAGGGCGACCTCCCGCAGCTGACGTCCGTACGGGTAGATGCCGGGGGCCTTGCTCAGCCCGAACTTGAGGTAGATCGGCGCGCCGCGGCGGATCAGCTCCGCCGCGTCGTAGAGCCGGACGAAGCCGCCGAGGTCGTCCGGGGCCTCGATGTAGAAGTCCATCGGCGCACGGCTGACCCGGCGGATCTCGGTGATCTGCTGGAGGGTCAGGTCGGAGGGGATGTTGATGGAGTCGGCGCCCAGCCGCTCCCACACCGCGTAACCCGCCGGGTTGACCGGGCCGACCAGCGCCGAGACCTTGAAGGTGGTGTCGGCCGGCAGCAGGCCCTGCTCGCGGAGCTGGTGCAGCAGCCACAGCACGCCCTCGTCGGCGACGAGCAGGCAGCGCACGCCCAGGGCGGCGGCGCGCAGCGCGTCCTCGACGCAGCCGGCCACCTGGTCGTGGCCGCGGGCGCGCAGGCCCCCGCCGCGGGAGTCGGTGCGGGTGGCGGCGCCGATGTCCCAGGTGCCGCGGGGACCGGTGAACAGGCAGAGCTCGACGTCCCGTTCGGCGCAGGCGGTCACCATCTCGGTGATCTCCGCGTCCGTCAGCATCCAGATGCCGCTGCCCTGGCTGATCCGGTGCACCGGCACCTCCAGCCGCTCGCTCTCCTCCAGCACGGTGGCCAGCGCCTCCGGGCCCTCCACGGAGGGGATCTCGGTGCGCCAGGCGCCCCCGTCGGGGAAGGAGTGCGGGGAGGCGTCGGCCGGGTCGTCCGCGGGCGCGCCGTGACCGAGGAGGGTGAGCGCGTACTGGCCCGGGTGTCGGGGACCGCCTGTGGTGCCGGCCGTGCCGGGGCTCGGGGTGGGTGCGTCGGTCACGGTGCTCCTTCGTTCTCGCCGTTCGATATCTCGGACGACGTTCGGTTCATTGGGTATGGGTGGGCACGGATGGGACATCGGATGTCCGCCGCGCACGGAGCGGTCACGGACGCAGCAGCACCTTCCCCACCTTCGGATCCCTGTTCCCCAGCAGTCCGAGGGCGTCGGCGTACTCCTCCAGCGGCAGGTCGTGCGTGATCAGCGGCGCCGGGTCCAGGATCCCGGCGTCGAAGGCCCGTACGGTGTGCGCCCAGGCGGCGGGCGGCGCCCCGAAGACCGTGTGCACGGTCAGCTGCCGCACCACCAGGTCGGTGGGGTCGAGCCCGAGCGCTCCCGGCGCGGGGATGCCGGTCAGTGCCAGCCGGCCGCCGCGGCGCAGCAGCCCCGCCGACACGCGGGCCGCGGAGGCGGAGCCGGCGGCCTCGACCACCAGGTCGTACCGCCCGTCCTCACTGGCCAGTTCACCGGTCGTGCGCAATTTCGTGGCGCCGAAGGAGGCGGCCAGCTCCTCCCGGTCCCGGCCGGTCCCCACCACCAGCAGCTCCGCCGGCGACACCGCGGCCAGGAACTGCACCGCAAGCATGCCGAGCGTGCCGGTGCCGACGACCGCCACCCGCTCGCCCGGCGCGGCCGGGGCCTTCAGCAGCGCCGCCGCCACGCACGCGGCCGGCTCCAGGAGCACGGCGGCGCGCAGGTCGGCCGCGTCGTCCAGGACGTGCAGCAGCCGGGCGGGCAGCGTCAGGGTGTCCGCCATGGCACCGGGCTGCGTGAAGCCGGTCTCCTCGTACGGCGCGCTGCACAGCGTGGTCTCCCCGGCGTGACAGCGCTCGCAGACCTGGCAGTTGCGGAAACCCTCGCCGACGACCTTCCGGCCCACCAGGCCGGCGGTCACCCCGGCGCCGACCGCCTCCACCGTGCCGGACCACTCGTGGCCGGGGATGACGGGGTAGCGGACGTAGCCCTCGGGGCGGGTTCCGGCGTACACCTCCCGGTCGCTGCCGCAGATGCCCGCGGCGTGGACCCGGACCAGCGCCTCGCCCGGACCGGGCGCGACCGGTCCGGCCGGCACGATCCGGTGCCGGCCGGGTCCGTCGAGGACGACGGCGCGGGGGGTGTGGACGGTCACTTGGCGCCCTTCGGCTTCCGGCGCTCCCAGCCCTCGGCCCACAGGTCGAAGCGGGCCTGCTGCTGGGGGAACTCGGCGGCGGCGTCGACGTCGAGCTCGACACCGAGGCCCGGCGCGTCCGACAGCGTGAAGTACCCGTCCTCGCCGACCACGGGGGCGCCCTTGACGACCTTCTTGATCTCGGAGTCCGCGAAGTCGTTGAAGTGCTCGAGGATCTTGAAGTTGGGGGTGCACCCGGCGAGCTGGAGGCTCGCGGCGGTGAGCACGGAGCCGCCGACGTTGTGCGGGGCGACCAGCACGTAGTGGGTCTCCGCGGTGGCGGCCAGCTTGCGGACCTCGTTGATGCCGCCGATGTGCCCGAGGTCGGGCTGGATGATGTCGGCGGCCTGGAGCTCGAACAGCTCGCGGAACTCGTAGCGGTCGTGGATGCGTTCACCCGTGGCGATCGGCAGATCGGTGTGGGCGGCCACCTTCGCCAGGGCCTTGAGGTTCTCCGGCGGCACCGGCTCCTCGATCCAGCTCGGCTTGAAGGGGGCCAGCTCGCCCGCGACGCGGATCGCGGTCGCCGGGCTGAACCGCCCGTGCATCTCCACGAGCAGCTCGGTCTCGGGGCCGATCGCGTCGCGCACGGCCTCGATGAGGGAGACGGAGTAGGTGGTGGCCGCGTGGTCCAGCTCGAAGTGGCCGGTGCCGAAGGGGTCGATCTTCAGCGCGCGGTAGCCGCGGTCCACCACGGCGCGGGCGGCCTTGTGGTAGGCCTCCGGGGTGCGCTCGGTGGTGTACCAGCCGTTGGCGTACGCCTTGACCTTCTCGTTCACCTTGCCGCCGAGCAGCTGCCACACGGGGACGCCGAGGGCCTTGCCCTTGATGTCCCAGCAGGCCATCTCGATGACGGCGATGCCGGACATGACGATCTCTCCGGCCCGCCCGTAGTCGCCGTACTTCATCCGGTGGACCAGGTCCTCCACCGCGAAGGGGTCGGAACCGGATATGTGGTTGGCCTCCGCCTCGCGGAGGTAGCCGAGCAACGCGTCGGTGTGGCCGAGCATGCGGGTCTCGCCGACGCCCGTGAGCCCCTCGTCGGTGTGGACGAGCACGTAGGTGAGATTCCGCCAGGGAGTACCGACCACATGGGTGCTGATGCCGGTGATGCGCACGGGAAGCCGCCCCTTACAGGGTGTCGTTCGAGATTTCGTCACACGTTCGAAATGTTGAAGGGAACGTAGTTACGGGCTCCCGGCGGTGTCAATGGGTGTGCCGGGCAGGTGTCGGCGATGTTGCCGAAGTGAGTCCGTAGCCCGTGACGCGTGCCGTTCCGTGTCCGAAACCCCGGACGAACACCCGGGTCCGGCGCGGCTAGCCGCCGGCCGGGTTCGGCCCGAAGGCCGCCGCGTAGACCAGCCGCGCGAGCTTGGCCTGTCCCTCGGCGCTGGGGTGGAACCAGTCCCAGGGACTGAGCTCCTTCTGGGTGAAGCGGTAGTCGAAGACCATGCCGCCGTCGTAGCGGCAGCGCTCGTGGCGCGCGCACTCCTGCCGCAGCACGTCGTTGTACGCCATCACCCTTTCGCGTACGGTCTGCCGCCGTTCGCGGGCGCCCGCGCTCATCGACTCCGCGTCGGACAGCATCGACGGGCACAGGCCCAGCTTCCAGATCTGCCGTCCCAGCACGTTCTGCCGGCCGACGTCCCACAGGCGCATCAGGTCGGGCACGCTCGCGACGAAGACCTGCGCCTTCGGCAGCTTGCTGTCGAGGGTGCGCAGGGCGGCGGAGAAATCCTTGCGGTATTCGGCCACCGGGGTCATGCGGTCGATGCTGCGCGCACACGCGTCGTTGGCCCCCATCAGGATCGTCACCTGCTGCGGCCGCAGCGCGACCGCCTTCTTGGCCTGCTCCGGCAGGTCGTGCATCCGGGCGCCGCTGGCCGCCAGGTTCCAGCTCTCGGTGGCCGGCCGGTTCAGCACCCGGGTGGCCACGCTCTTCACGGAGCTGCGGCTGCCGGTCGCCCAGGACAGGTCCGGACAGTCCGTCAGGATCCCGCAGGCGTCGAAGGCCCGGGTGATGGAGTCGCCGAGCGCGGCCAGCGAGGCGGGGGTGGTGTCCCACACCTGCGCGGGGCGCTTCGCCGTGCCCGCCCGCCCGGCGGCACCGGCCTCGGTGCTCCCGGGGCCGTCGGTGGCCGAGCAGCCGGCCGCGAGTGCCGTCGTGAGCAGTGTGACCAGCGCGATCAGGGCGCCGCTGACCCCGCGCGGGAGCGACTGGCGCATCCGTTCTCCCTCGGACGAGTGGGTGACTTCTCGCTGATCCCGACAGTACGTCACTCCTCGCCTGACGCAGCGCGGTAGCTTTTTCCCTGACAGGTGGTGCGAAAGAGGTGATCAGAGGTCAGATCTTGTCTCATTCGTTATGATTAGTGCAGAATGTCCACTGCTGTCCCGGATGGCTCGGTTATGGGCATGAGGCCGCTGGGGAAGGCGTACCTCGTCCCACACTGGAGGTCCCGGTGACGACACGTGGAGTTCTGTACGTGCACTCCGCGCCACGCGCGCTCTGCCCGCACGTCGAGTGGGCCGTCGCGGGCGTGCTCGGCGTGCGCGTGAACCTGGACTGGATCCGCCAGCCGGCCTCTCCCGGCACCTGGCGGGCCGAGTTCTCCTGGCAGGCGGAACCCGGCACCGCGTCCAAGCTGGCGTCCGCGCTGCGCGGCTGGCATCTGCTGCGCTTCGAGGTCACGGCGGAGCCGTGTGCCACCGCCGAGGGGGAGCGCTACAGCAGCACGCCCGAACTCGGCATCTTCCACGCCGTCACCGGCATCCACGGGGACATCCTCATCCCCGAGGACCGGCTGCGCGCCGCGCTCGCCCGCGCCCGCAAGGGCGAGGCCGACCTGGAGACGGAAGTCGCCAAGCTGCTCGGCAAGCCGTGGGACGACGAGTTGGAGCCCTTCCGCTACGCGGGTGAGGGCGCCCCCGTGCGCTGGCTGCATCAGGTCGTCTGACGCTCCGCCACCCGTCGCGGTGCCGCGGCGCCGTCCGGCGCCGACGGCTCGTCGCCCGCGCGCGCCGCGGCGCCCGGCCACCACACCTTCGGGCCGATGTCCCGTACCAGCGCGGGCAGCAGCAGCGAGCGCACCAGCAGGGTGTCCAGCAGCACCCCGAAGGCCACGATGAAGGCGATCTGCGCCAGGAAGGCCAGGGGGATCACGCCGAGCGCCGCGAAGGTGGCGGCGAGCACCACGCCCGCCGAGGTGATCACCCCTCCGGTGGCGGTCAGCCCGCGCAGGACGCCCTGCCGGGTGCCGTGACGCAGCGTCTCCTCGCGGACCCGCGTCATCAGGAAGATGTTGTAGTCCACCCCGAGGGCGACCAGGAAGACGAAGCCGTACAGCGGCACCGAGGCGTCCGTCGCCGAGAAGCCGAACGCATGGCGGAAGACCAGCGCCGACACGCCCAGGGTGGCCGCGAAGTTGAGCGCCACCGTGGCGACCATGAGCAGCGGCAGCAGCAGGCTGCGCAGCAGGGCGGCCAGGATCACCAGGATGATCGCGAGGACGACGGGGACGACGAGCGTGCGGTCGCGCTCCGCGGTCCGCTGGGTGTCCACCTGCTGGGCCGTGTAGCCGCCGACCACCGCGTCCGCGCCGGGTACCGCGTGCACGGCCGTGCGCAGCCGCTGCACCGTGGCCTTGGCGGCGTCGCTGTCGGCGGCGTCCTTCAGCGTCACCTCCAGCAGGACCCGGCCGCCGGCCACGAGCGGCTCGCCCCCGCCGGGCCGGCCGGCGGCGGTGCGCGGGGCGACGGAGTCGACGCCGTCGGTGCCGGCCGCGGCCCGGGTGACGGGGTCGAGCCGGTCCGCCTTCGCGATGACCACGGCGGGGTTCCCCGCACCGCCGGGGAAGTGCTCGCCGAGGACGCGCTGGGCGGTCACCGAGGGCGCCTGGTGGACGAAGATCTCGTCCAGCGGCACACCCCGGGCGGTCAGCGCGGGGGAGAAGGCGGCACAGCCCACCAGTAGCGCCAGGCTCGCGGCCCACACCCGGCGCGGCGTGCGGTCCACGAGGGCCGCGATCCGCCGCCACACGCCCTCCCCCTCCGGACGCCTGTCCCGGGGCCGGGCGGGCCAGTAGGCGGCCCGGCCGAGCAGCAGCAGCGCCGCCGGCAGGAAGGTCAGGCTGCTCGCGACGGCGCAGACGATGCCGACGGCGCCGACCGGGCCCAGGGCCCGGTTGTTGGTGAGGTCGCTGGCCAGCAGGGCGAGCAGGCCGAGGGCCACGGTGGCCGCGCTCGCCACGATCGCCCCGGCCGAGCGGCGCAGCGCGGCGCGCATCGCCGCGAACCGGTCGCCGCGGACCGCGAGTTCCTCCCGGAAGCGGGCGGCGAGCAGCAGGGCGTAGTCGGTGGCCGCGCCGATGACGAGGATCGACAGGATGCCCTGGACCTGGCCGTCGACCCGGACGACGCCGTGGTCCGCCAGCACGTACACCACCCCGCAGGCCAGGCCGAGCGAGAAGACCGAGCCGACGATGATGACCAGGGGGAGCAGCAGCGCGCGGTAGACCAGCAGCAGGATCGCCAGCACGACGCCGAGTGCGGTGAACAGCAGCAGTCCGTCGATGCCCGCGAAGGCCTCGCCCAGGTCGGCCTGCGAGGCCGCGGGCCCGGCGACGTGGGCGGTGGTCCCCGCGACCCCGGCCGCGGTGTCCTGAATCCGGCCGACGGCGTCCCCGACGTCCCGGCCGAGGTCGGGGCGGAGCTGCACGACGCCCTGCAGGGCCCGCCCGTCGTCGGAGCGCAGCGCGGGGGAGGGGCGCCCGGTGACCCCCTCGGTGCCGGCGAGCGAGGCCAGCGCCGACGTTGCGGCCTGCTGCTGGGCGTCGGTCACGGGGCCGCGGTCGGCGGTCCAGACGACGATCGCCGGTACGGTCCCGTTCCGGCTGAAGGCCGTCCGTTCGGTGACGGCCCTCGTCGACTCGGCGCTGCGCGGCAGGAAGGCCGCCTGGTCGTTGGTGGAGACCTCGCCGAGCCTGCCCGCGTAGGGGCCGAGGGTGCCCCCGACGCCCAGCCAGGCGACCAGCATCACCACGGGCAGCAGCCATCGGACGGCGCGCGGCAGGGATGTCATCGCTCTCTCCCGTGGGATGCGGAACGGGGGACTGCCCCGTGCGGAACGTGCGGAAGGATGTATCTCATCTATTGAGTATCTTAATCATCAAGATTATCTACGATGGAGGGGTGCCCGACAACTTCCAGGACGAGTCCCCGACCGGGCTGCAGGCCTTCGCCGTGCAGCTGCGCAGGATGAACAGCGAGTTCAACCGCATCGCGCAGGACTTCGCGCAGAGCCAGAAACTGCACCA
The DNA here is from genome assembly GCF_033792765.1 of Streptomyces sp. PA03-6a. NCBI lineage: Bacteria > Bacillati > Actinomycetota > Actinomycetes > Kitasatosporales > Streptomycetaceae > Streptomyces > Streptomyces sp. PA03-6a. The sequence continues at coordinate 27,168 of NZ_JARAVK010000088.1, forward strand.
CACCGACGTGCAGGCGCTGGTCGCGATCCTGGACGGCGACGGCCACGGCGGGGCCATGACCCCCGGTCTGCTGCGCGAACGCCTCAATCTGACCTCCGGTGCCGTCACCGCCTGCCTGGACCGGCTGGAACGCGCCGGGCACGTCCGCCGCACCCGCGACGCCGCCGACCGCCGCGTGGTCCATCTGCACTACGCCCCGCGGGGGATGGAGGTGGCGCGGGAGTTCTTCCGCCCGCTCGCCCGGGGCACCGACGCGGCGCGCTCTCGCTTCACCGAGGACGAACTCGTCGTCGTGATGCGCTTCCTGGCCGCGATGAACGACGAGCTGACCGCCCTGCGCGCCCCCGTCCCGGACTGAGACCGCGTCCGTCACGGCCCCACGCGGCCCTCCGCTACGGCCCTGCCGCGCCCGCCCGGGCCGCGGCGGCTATGTTGCGTGCCATGCCGCCGAAGACCACGGAGTGGAACGGCGAGACGCTCCACCAGTACGCGTGCCCCGCCAGCCCGCGCGGATGGAACAGCGCCCGCTGCCCGTAGACGGTGCGCCCGGTCCCGTCCCGTCCGCACGTCAGCTCCAGCCAGGCCAGGCCCGGCAGCCGCATCTCGGCGCGCAACCGCAGCAGCCGGCCCGGCTCGATCTCCTCCACCCGCCAGAAGTCCAGCGAGTCGCCCGCCCGCAGGTGCGTGGCGTCCCGCCGGCCCCGGCGCAGCCCGACCCCGCCCACGAAGCGGTCGAGCCAGCCGCGCACGGCCCAGGCCAGCGGGAAGGAGTACCAGCCGTTGTCGCCGCCGATGCCCTCGATGACCCGCCACAGCGCCTCGGGCGAGGCGTCCACGATGCGCGTCCGGCGGTCGGTGTAGAGCGAGCCGCCCGCCCAGTCGGGGTCCGTCGGCAGCGGGTCGCTCGGCGCGCCGGGCACGGAGGCCGAGGACCAGCGGGTGACCACGTTCGCCTCGCGGATGCGCTGCAGCGCCAGCCGCAGCGCCGCCTCGACGCCGATCATGCCCTCGGGCGGGTCCGGCACCCACGCGGCGATGTCGCGGTCGTGGCAGACCACCTCGTGCCGCAGCGACTCCGTCAGGGGCCGCGCGATGCCCGCCGGCACCGGGGTCACCAGCCCCACCCAGTGGCTCGACAGGCGCGGCGTCAGCACCGGCACGGGCACGATCAGCCGGTGAGGCAGCCCCGCCACCTCGGCGTACTCCAGCATCATGGCGCGGTAGGTGAGCACGTCCGGGCCGCCGATGTCGAAGGCGCGGCTCACCTCGGGCGGCAGCGTGGCGCAGCCCACGAGGTAGCGCAGCACGTCCCGTACGGCGATCGGCTGGATCCGGGTGCCGACCCAGCGCGGGGTGACCATCACCGGCAGCCGTTCGGTGAGGTAGCGCAGCATCTCGAAGGAGGCCGAGCCGGAGCCGATGATCACCGCCGCCCGCAGCGCCGCCGTCGGCACTCCGGAGGCGAGCAGCACCCGGCCCACCTCGGCGCGTGAGCGCAGGTGCGGCGACAGCTCCCGCTCGGGCACCCCGGCGGGGGTCAGACCGCCCAGGTACACGATCCGCCGCACGCCCGCTGCCTTCGCCCGGGACCCGAAGACCTCCGCGGCATCCCGGTCGGTCCGCTCGAAGTCCGCTCCGCTGCCCAGGGCGTGGACGAGGTAGTACGCGACGTCCACGCCCTCCATGGCCGCCCGCACCGACTCCGGGTCGGTGACGTCGCCCCGGACGACCTCCACCTCGCCCGCCCACGGGTGGTCGCGCAGCTTGCCGGGCGTACGGGCCAGGCAGCGCACCCGGTGCCCGGCCTCCAGCAGTTCGGGGACGAGCCGGCCGCCGATGTAGCCGGTCGCGCCCGTCACCAGGCAGGTGAGGCTCATCGCGGGCTCCCGGCGTCGCGGGCGAAGGGGCCGGCCGCCGGCTCGGGCGGCAGCAGGGTGCGCAGCAGCGCCGCCAGTGCCGTCAGCGCGGCCGTGAGCAGGAGCGGCAGGAGCGGCAGGAGCGGCCAAAACGGTGCCCCGGCGTAGCGCGGGGCCGGTGCGGTGCCCGGCGGCCCCGGGACCGGGCGGGCGTCCGTTCGCAGGCGCGGGCTCATCGCGCTCCCTCCGTTCCCGGGGCGGTCAGCGCGCCGGCCACCTCCGGCGGCAGCGGACGCAGCCGCAGCAGCCCGGCGACCAGGCGCGCCGTCAGGGCGTGCCAGGTCCCGGCACCGCGCAGCATCGCGTGGTCGCCGCCCGGCACCACCAGGTGGCAGGCCTGGGCGCCCGCCGCCCGCGCCCGGTCCGCCAGGGTCAGCGAGCCGGCCGGATCGGTGACCCGGTCCCGGTCGCCGTGCAGCAGCACCAGACGGCGCCCCGCCAGATGCCCCACCGGCTCGTCCTCGGGACACCACGGCGCCAGCCCCACGACCGCGCCCACCAGCGGATGCCCGGCCACGCGCAGCGCCGCCCGGCCGCCCATCGAGTGCCCCACCAGCACCACGGGCACCTCCCCGGCGCGTTGCCGCAGTGCCTCCAGCGCCCGCAGGGCGTCCCGCGCCGCGTCCTCCCGCTCGCCGTTCCAGCCGCGGTGCCGGTAGCGGACCCCGGCCAGCGCCACCGCGTGCCCGGCGGTGGCCCGGCCGATCGCGCGGACGAAGGGACGCATCCTGGCCCCCGGCAGATTCCACGGCGGGGGCGGTTCCAGGCCCTCCGCACGGCCGCCGTGCAGCACCAGGACGGCGGCGCGCGGCCGCTGGGGCAGCACGTACGGGACCAGCACCGGACGTGACGTGCCGCCGCCCGTTTCGTCACCGTACGTCATCGGACCGCCCCTCTCGTGCGCTCTCCGTCATTATCGGCCGCCCTCCGTGACGACGCCCGTCACGTGCGTCCACCCATGGATTCGCGGCCGTCCGCCCGGCGGATTGCCGCACCGACCAATCCGTCCTGCCGCGGGCTCCGAACCACCAGCAGGGAGAGGACCGCGACGAAGGGACGGGACGTGACCGAAGCAAGGCGAAGGGTGGCCGTCGTGGGCAGCGGCGTCGCCGGGCTCACCGCCGCCTACCTGCTGCAACGGCACTGCGACGTGTCGCTGTTCGAGGCCGACGACCGGCTCGGCGGGCACGCCCACACACACGACGTACCCTCCTGCGACGGCCGGATGACCTCCGTCGACACCGGCTTCATCGTCCACAACGAGCGCACCTACCCCACCCTGCTGCGGATCTTCGCCGAACTCGGCGTCCCCACGCAGGAGTCCGAGATGAGCATGTCCGTGCGCTGCGAGGGCTGCGGCCTGGAGTACGCGGGCGCGCGCGGCCCCTCGGGGATCTTCGCGCAACCGCGCAACGCGCTGCGCCCGGCCTATCTGCGTATGCTGGCCGAAGTGCCCCGATTCCACCGCCTGGCCCGGCGGCTGCTCGCGGAGGGCGGTTCCGACGACACCACCACGCTGGGGGAGTTCCTCGGCGCGGGGGAGTTCTCGGCGTACTTCACGGCGCACTTCACGATCCCGCTGGTGGCCTGCGTCTGGTCCTGCTCGCCGCGGACCGCGGCGCACTACCCGGCGGTCTACCTCTTCCGGTTCCTCGACCACCACGGGATGCTCTCGGTGGGCGGCTCCCCCACCTGGCGGACCGTCACCGGCGGATCACGCGTCTACGTCGAGCGCATCGTCAAACGGCTCACCGCGATCCGCACCGCCACCCCCGTACGCGCCCTGCGCCGGCACGCCGACGGCGCCGACGTCGTCACCGACGACGGGGAGACCGAGACGTACGACGCGGTGGTCGTCGCCACCCATCCCGACCAGGCACTACGGCTGCTCGCCGACCCCACCGCGGAGGAGCGCCGGGTGCTCGGCGCCATCCCGTACTCCAGCAACCCGACGGTGCTGCACACCGACACCACGCTGCTGCCCCGCAGCCGCGGCGCCCGCGCCTCCTGGAACTACCTCATGCCCACCTGCGCCCCCGACCCCGGCGGGGTCCGCGTCAGCTACGACATGAACCGCCTCCAGCGGCTGGACACCCCCGAGCGCTACGTCGTCACCCTCGGCGACGAGGAACGCGTCGACCCCGCCCGGGTGCTCGCCCGCATGGTGTACGAACACCCCGTCTACACCCCCGCGTCGCTGGCCGCGCGACGGCGGCTGCCGGCCCTCGCGACCCCCGTCACCGCCTTCGCCGGGGCGTACCACGGCTGGGGCTTCCACGAGGACGGCTGCCGCTCCGGCGCCGAGGCCGCCCGCCACCTGGGGGCGCGATGGTGACCCCCGCGGGGCTGCCGCCGCAGGTGCCCGCCCTGTACGAGTGCACGATCACCCACGTGCGCACCGATCCGCTGCGGCACGCCTTCGCCCACCGCACCTACATGTGGCTGACCGACCCCGCCCGGCCGCCCCGGCTCCCCGCCGCGCTGCGCCCGCTCGCCCGCTTCGACCCCCGCGACCACTTCGGCGGCCGGCACCCGACCGTACGGGCCGCCCTCGACGCCTGGCTCGCCGCGCAGGGCGTCGACCTGCACGGCGGCCCGGTCCGGATGCTCAGCCACGCCCGGGTCCTCGGCCACGTGTTCAACCCGCTGACCCTGTACTGGTGCCACGACCCGGACGGCATCCTCGTGTGCGTGGTCGCCGAGGTCCACAACACCTACGGGGAACGGCACGCCTACCTGCTGCGCACCGACGGCCGCGACAGCGCCCACGTCGCCAAGGACTTCTACGTCTCCCCGTTCCTCCCCGTCGACGGCGGCTACCGCATGCGGCTGCCCGAGCCGCACGACCGGCTCCACCTCACCGTCCACCTGGAACGGCCCGGCGGCGGCACCCCGTTCACCGCCACCGTGCGCGGCGAGCGGCGCCCGGCCACCACGCCGGGCCTGCTGCGTGCCGCCGCCCGCCACCCCTGGTCCACGGCCGCGGTGTCGGCCGGCATCCGCCGGCACGGCATCCGGCTGCTGCTGCGCGGACTGCCCGTGCAGCCCCGTCCCGTCCACGCGCCCCAGGAGGGTTTCGAGTGACCATGTCCACCACGTCCGTCCCCCTCTCCGCTTCCGCACCCGCCTCCGGCGTGGACCCCCGCCGCTGGCCGGACGTCGCCGCGCCGCCACGGTGCTCACGGCTGCGTGCCGCGGTCGCCGGTGCCGTGCTGCGACGCGCCCTGAGCGGGCTCCCGCTGCGCTGCCGGCTCGGCGACGGCGGCCCGGTCCTCGGCACGGGCGGGCCCACCGTGCTGATCGCCGACCCCGAGGCCTTCCACCGCCGGGTCGGCACCTCAGGACTCATCGGCTTCGGCGAGTCCTACATGGCCGGCGAATGGGACGCGCCGGACCTGCCGGCCGTCCTCACCGTGCTCGCCTCGCACGTCACCGAGCTCGTCCCCCGGCCGCTGCAGCGGCTGCGCGCCCTGTGGGCACACCGGCAGCCCACCGAGCGGCGCAACACCCTCGACGGCGCCCGCGGCAACATCCACGCCCACTACGACCTGTCCAACGAGCTCTTCGCCCTCTTCCTCGACGAGACCCTCACCTACTCCTCGGCCGTCTTCCGCGGCTTCCCCGCCCGGCGCGCCCAGCTGGCCGCCGCACAGCACCGCAAGATCGACCGGCTGCTCGACCTGGCGGGCGTCGGCGAGGGCACCCGGCTGCTGGAGATCGGCACCGGCTGGGGAGAACTCGCCGTCCGCGCCGCCCGCCGCGGCGCCGAGGTCGTCTCCGTCACCCTCTCCGAGGAACAGCGCCGGCTCGCCACGGCCCGGATCGCCGCCGCGGGGCAGCAGGACCGGGCCACCGTCCGGCTGCGCGACTACCGGCAGGTGACCGGGAGCTACGACGCCATCGTCAGCGTCGAGATGATCGAGGCCGTCGGCGCCGAGTACTGGCCGGTGTACTTCACCGCCCTGGACCGGCTGCTCGCCCCCGGCGGCACGGTCGCGCTCCAGGCGATCACCATGCCCGACGAGCGCATGCTCGCCACCCGCGACACCTACACCTGGATGCAGAAGTACGTCTTCCCCGGCGGGCTCATCCCCTCCCTGGAGGCGATCGAGCGGACCCTCGACGAGCACACCGCGCTGCGCGTCACCTCCTGCGACGGCTTCGGACCGCACTACGCCGAGACGCTGCGGCTGTGGCGCGAGCGCTTCACCGAACGCGCCGCCGACGTCGCCGCCCTCGGCTTCGACGAGACCTTCCGCCGCATGTGGACCCTCTACCTCGCCTACTCCGAGGCCGGCTTCCGCTCCGGCTACCTCGACGTGTGCCAACTGCGGCTGACCCGGGGGGAGACCACCAGGTGAAGGGCGCCGCGGACACCCTCGCCCCGTTGCTGGAGCAGTTCACCGGCGGCCCGCTGCCCGTGCGGCTGCGGGCCTGGGACGGCAGCACCGCCGGGCCGCGCGACGCCCCCGTGGTCGTCCTGCGCTCCCGGCGGGCGCTGCGAAGACTCCTGTGGCAGCCCGGCGAACTCGGCCTCGCCGAGGCGTACATCACCGGGGACATCGACGTGCGCGGCGACCTCACCGAAGGCCTGCGCGCCGTGTGGCACGCGGCACGCGACGGCGGGCTGCGCCCTCCCCGGCTCACCGCGGCCGACCGGCTCCGCGCCGCCGGCGCCGCCGTACGGCTCGGCGCGGTCGGCCCCCGGCCGCCCGCCCCGCGCGGACGCGCCCGGCTGAACGGCACCCCGCACACCAGGGGCCGCGACCGGGCCGCCATCAGCCACCACTACGACCTGTCCAACGACTTCTACGAGCTCCTCCTCGACCCCTCCATGGCCTACTCCTGCGGCTACTGGACCCGCCACGACGACCCGTCGTACGGCCTCGCCGACGCCCAGCGCGACAAGCTCGAACTCATCTGCCGCAAGCTGGACCTGCGCCCCGGCACGCGGCTGCTCGACATCGGCTGCGGCTGGGGCGCGCTCGCCCTGTACGCCGCGCAGACCCACCGCGCGCAGGTCCACGCGGTCACTCTTTCCCGCGCCCAGCGGGACTTCGTACGGGACCGGATCCGCGAACGCGGCCTGGAGCAGTACGTCACCGTCGAACTGCGCGACTACCGCGACCTGGAGGGCAACGGCGGCTACGAGGCGGTCACCGCGATCGAGATGGGCGAGCACGTCGGCGACGAGCACTACCCGCGCTTCGCCGGCGCGATCCACCGCATGCTGCGCCCCCGGGGCAGGGCGCTGGTGCAGCAGATGTCCCGCGGCCGCGTCGCCCCCGGTGGCGGCGCCTTCATCGAGACGTACATCGCCCCCGACATGCACATGCGCCCGCTCGGCCGGACCGTGGGGCTGCTGGAGGACGCGGGCCTGGAGGTGCGGGCGGTGGAGTCCCTGCGCGAGCACTACGTCCACACGGTGCGGGCCTGGCTGGCCACCTTGGAGCGGCGCTGGTCCGACGTCGTCCTCCTGGCCGGCGAGGAGACCGCCCGCGTGTGGCGGCTGTACCTGGCGGGCGGGGCGCTGGCCTTCGCCGAACGCCGCATGGGCGTCGACCAGATCCTCGCCGCACGGCCCGCGGCCGACGGCGCCGGAGGCACGGCCGGCACGCCCGCCGCCTGGTACGCGGGGTGGTGAGGCGGTGAACGGCTTCCCCTGGGGCGCGTTCGGGGCGGGCGTGGCGGTGGCGGCCGGGGCCGCGCTCGCCGTCATGCTCGCCACCTTCGCGTTCGCCCTGTCCCGCGGCAGGCACCGCTACGTCGACGTCGCCTGGGGCGTGGCCTTCACCGCGGTCGCCGGGTCCGCCTACGGCATGTCCGCCGGACACGGCGACCCGGCTCGCCGCGCGCTGGTGCTCGCGCTGACCGCCGTGTGGGGCCTGCGGCTCGCCGTCCACATCGCCCGCCGCGGCCGCGGCCACGGCGAGGACCCCCGCTACGAGGCCTTCCTGGCCGAGGCCCGCGGCAGCCGGGCCGCCTACGCACTGCGCGCGGTGTACCTGCTGCAGGGCGCGCTCGTCCTGGTCGTCTCGCTGCCCGTCCAGGCCGCCTCGTACATCCCCGGGCCGCTCGGCCCGGCGGCCGCGGCCGGCGCGCTGCTCTGGCTCACCGGCCTGCTCTTCGAGGCCGTCGGCGACCACCAGCTGGCCCGGTTCAAGGCCGACCCGGCGCACCGGGGCCGCATCATGGACCGCGGCCTGTGGAGCTGGACCCGGCACCCCAACTACTTCGGCGACTTCTGCGTCTGGTGGGGGCTGTTCGCGCTGACCTGCGACGCCTGGCAGGCCGCCGCGGTGTCGGTCGTGTCCCCGCTGCTGATGTCGTACCTGCTGACCCGGGGCAGCGGGAAGGCCCTGCTGGAACGGCACATGGCGGACCGCCCCGGCTGGGCCGCCTACGCGTCGCGCACCAGTGGTTTCTTCCCCCGGCCCCCGCGCCGGCATGACGTCGCGGGCGCCGGGGGAAGAAACAACTGGTGCGCGCCGCGGACGCCGCCCAGCAGGGGCGGTACGCCCCGTGCCGCTCCGGAGTGGCCTTCCCGCTTCCGCGGCTCAGCCGGGCCGACCACGGCGGCGGGCACACGACCGACACGGTGGGCGGGGTCCACGACTACCAGGTGAGCCCGAACAGCCC
>NZ_JARAVK010000089.1:0-35170 GCF_033792765.1 Streptomyces sp. PA03-6a
AGAGCGTGACCCCGAGGTCCAGCGCCGCGTCGAGGGTGGCCCGGGCCGCGGCCTCGTCGGTGGGCCCGTAGAACTCGCTCATGCCCATGCAGCCCAGGCTCAATCCCAGCCCCAGGCTCAGTCCCGGCGCCAAGCGTGGCCCAGGGATGTGCCCGAGGACTGGCCTCAGCCTCTGTTCCGGCCCGAGGACTGGCCCCGGTCTCTGTTTCGGCCTCAGAACCTGGCCGAGGTGTTGCTCCGGTCCCTGCCTCAGGACCTGGCCCAGTCTTTGTTCGGGCCGCAGGACCAGCCCTTGTCCCGGCCCGGGCCCCGGCTTCCACCTCGGTCCTGGCCGGCCGCGGCCCCGGTCGTCCGGCGGCGCCGGTTGCCGTGGGTGGTGAGGCTCATTGTCAGGATGGTCGTGCTGGGGGTGGGGGTGGCGGTGATCCTGTATGCCGGTTCGGTGCTGCTGAGTGGCGACGGCGGGCTTTTCGGGCTCGCACCGGGGGGCCCGTCCTCGTCCAGTCCCTCGTTCGGGCCTTCGGCCAAGCCTTCGTTGAGTCCTTCGCGCGGGCGTTCGTCGAGTCCTTTGTCCGGGCCTTTGTCGGGGCCGTCGTCCCGGCCCGCGATTCCGCTGTCGACGGCGCGTGTAGGTGTCTGCCCTGCCGAGCGCCGGCTGTCGCTGTCTCCGTCACGGGGCGACATCCATACCAGGATCACCCTCACCGGATCCGGCGTGGTGGCTGACGGGAAGGCCAAAGTGTACTTCCACACCGACGTGGTCGGGACCGTGCCGACCGACAGTCGCGGCTGTTTCCGGGTGAGGTTTTCCATCCCCGACCAGGAGTTCTACGGCCAGTTCCCGGGCACCCGGTTTGACGTGCACGTGGTCGAATACAGTTCCGGATCGGTTTACCTGGATAACGGCCCCGGGCGGCAGGGCTTCGTCATTACTCGCTGATCGCACGGTCGGGTTGATTGTGCAACAAGCGGGGTGGAATGGCGCATTCCGGCCTTATCGTGGTCCGGCTGGAACGTAACGGCCCGTGCCACCGCTCACCCTGGAGGTCCGGCGGGTTGAACGATGTGTTCCTCTCCTATGCCACTGAGGACGCCGCCTGGGCCCGGATGCTGGCCGAACACCTGGCCGGACACGGTGTGTCGCTGTTCTTCGACCAGTGGAGCATCGAACCGGGCGACGTCGTGGTCCACAAGGTGGACGCCGCTCTCCTTACCGCCGCGCACGGTATCGCCGTGATCAGCCCGGCATCGGCACGCTCCCCGCGGGCGATGGAGGAGTACGCGGCGCTGGCCACCGCCTCTGCCCGGCGCGGCCTGCGGTTCATCCCGGTGCTGCTCGAGCAGGCGCAGCCGCCTGCGTTCGCCGCCAACCGGGTGTGGCGTGACTTCAGCGGGGTGACCGACCGGGAGTTCGGTGAGAAGGTCGCCGAACTCGCGGCTGTCGTCGCGGGTCGCCCTATCCCCGCAGGCAGCCCGGGTCCCGGCGACAATCTCGCGGCCGCCCAAACCGCTGCGCCCAGGCCGGTCACCGCGCCGGAACGGCCCGCGTTCGTGGTGTGCTACGCGCCCGCCGACGCAGAGTACGGCCGGCTGCTGGCCGGGCAGCTGAGAGCGGCGGGGCTGCGGGTGTGGTCGGTCGGTGACCTGCGCCCGGGGGACGCGCACTTCTGGACGATCCGGCAGCAGCTGCGGTACGCCGTGGCGGTGATCGTCGTGATGAGCCCGGAGTCCCAGGACTCCGACGACATCACCCGCATGATCCTGGAAGGCCAGGTGCATGCCCGCCCGTTCGTTCCCGTTCTGCTGCACGGCGAGGTCAACTACCATCTCGCCGCGACCTGGCACGTGGACGTCCGCCACGGCGGGCTGCTGGACGCTGCGGAACTCGGCGTGCTGCGCACCATCGGCAAGGACGTGGCCGCCGGCCGCCCGGTCCGACTGCCCGACCCGCGCCCGGCGGGTGCCGGCAGCCCGGCGCCCCCGGTGGTGCGTGTGTCGGCTTCGGCCGCGCTGGAGCTGCTGCGTGCTCATCTCGCCGAGGACGAGTACGAGCACGCCGACCTGCTGACCACGCGGCTGGTCATGGAGGAGGCGGGTCGGCTCACCCAGGGCTGGCTCAGCGAACGCCACGCCGCAGCTGTGCCGTTGGAGCTGCTGGCCGGTATCGACGCGGTGTGGGCCGGCCACTGCCACGGCCGGCAGGGATTTGGGCGGCAGCTGGCCTTGGTACCCGCCGCCGGGCGGCGCGGTCCGCGCTTTGCCGACCTGAGCGCGGCGCTGGGGTGGCGTGCCGCGCCTGAGGACCCGGTGCCCAGGCTGTACAGCGACTTCGTGCGGCAGGCCGGTCCGGGCAGGCGGTCCGGCTTCTTTCCGACGTTGCGCGACCCGCATCAGCACAACCACCCGGACTGGTACGACCGTTGGAGTGCGACCGTGCTGGCTGTCCACGCGCGGCTGCGAGAGGGGAAGGCCGCCCCATGGAGATCGTGATAGCCCTTCTTGTCGTGCTGGCCGCAGCCGCCGCCTGGGTGGGCTGGGCCGGGCGTGTCGTGGTGCCGTCGGGCCATGTCGGCATCATCACCCGTCGATTCGGCCCGACGCACCCGGACCCTGCGTTCAAGCAGATCAACCCGACCGGCGCACGGGGCGTGCACGCACGCACCCTGCTGCCCAGCGGATTCCATTGGCTGACCCCGATCGTCCACTCGGTGGAGTACGTGCCCCGGGTACACGTTCCGGTCGGCATGATCGGCCTGGTCTCGGCCACCGAAGGCCGCACCCGCACGGGCGGACGCGCGCTGGCCCGCCATGTGGAATGCGACAGCTTCCAGGACGGCCAGGCGTTCCTCCTCGCGGGGGGCGAGCAGGGCGTCCAGTTGGCCGTCCTTTCCGGCGGCCAGTCGTACTACATCAACACCCGGCTGTTCACCGTCCGGATGATGCCGCGCACCTATGTGCCGCCGGGCACCGTCGGTGTGGTCCAGGCGAAAGAAGGCAAGGTCAGGCCCGCGGACCAGAGATTCGGCCGCCACGTGGAGTGCGACAACTACCAGGACGGCCAGGCGTTCCTGCTCGGCGGCGGCCAGCAGGGAAGACAGCTGGCGGTCCTGGGCGGCGGGGCCTACTACGACATCAATCCGGAACTGTTCGAGGTCATCACCGTCGACAACGTCGCAGCCTCACGGGACGGGCTGACCCAGGCCCACCTGAAGGAGGTCTCGATCGAAGAGGGCTACACAGGCGTGGTGGTCACCCTGGACGGCGCCGAACCCGCACGGGACGCAACCACCACCGTCGCCCCCTGGGTCAACGGGCACCGCAGCTTCCGCCTGCCCTGGGTGTTCCTGGCCAACGCCGGCTGCAGGGGAGTACAGGAGGAGACCCTCGGCGAGGGCACCAGCTACGCGCTCAATCCCTGGTTCGCACGGGTGATGCTGATCCCGACCCGCGTGCTGATCCTGAAATGGCACAAGAAGCAGACCGGCGAGGGCGCCAACTACGATGCCAACCTCGGGCAGATCACCGTCAACGTGCAGGGCTACAGCCTGCACGTGGAGATGTCCCAGAACCTGCGGATCCCGCGGAGCGTCGCGCCCCGGCTCGTCAGCCAGTTCGGCGGCGTCCGCACCCAGGGGCTGGGCGGCCTGGTCGACGACCCGAAACCGATGCAGCGTTTCGTGCGCGACGTCCTCGGCGTCACCGTGGCCGCCTACTTCGCCGAGATCGCCACGACCAGCTCGGTCCGCGAGTTCCTCAACCGCTACCACGACACCCGCAAGGACCTCACCGACAAGGTCAAGCACGCCCTGGAGAAGTGGGGCGTGGAGGTGCTCGACACCAGGCTGGGCAACTTCATGCCGGACGACCCCTCGTTGCATGCGGCGTTCAAGGAGCAGTTCGCCGCCGAGATGCAGGGCGACAGGCTGGAGGTGGAAGTCGAGAACGCCAAGCTCAAGGACATGATCGACGAATACGAGGCGCAAAAGGAGTTCCGGCGTGTAGCCCTGGACCTGAAGGCCGAGGTGGCGTTGCTGGGTGCGGAGAACGCCGCGATGATCCGTATCGTCCGCGAGTTCGCGAAGTTCGACGTTCCGGACTACATCGGCGGTGGTGACATCTCCGCGTATGTCCAGGCGCTGCCGATGACTGCCATGCAGGACCTGCTGGCGCGGCTGCGGGAACTGCGCGGGGACCAGCAGATCGGCCCGGGCACCTCACGGCCCAGGCTCACCAAGGACACCGACAGCACCTTCCACGGTGATCCCCTGGAACCCTGAGCAAGCCGGGGTGTGAAGAGGCCCGCATCTTGCAGGCGGTGGGAGTTCAGCGCGAGGGCCCGGCACATCCCCTCCAGCAACGGGCTGCGGTTGCCCACTGGAGATGCGGGGCACAGCGCGTGGTGCCGCACCCGGCACCGCCCGCTCCCGTGACGCCGGGGCCGCAGCCCCAGGATGCGGGGGATGCCTGGTGGGAGCACGCTCGACAACGCAAGCCGGGTGGTCGTCGTACCGCTATCGACGAGCGGTGGCCGCGATAGGGCTCTGGGAGGGGCCCTCGGTGGTCCTGCGGCGCGTCGACCGCGAGACAGCGCGACCAGGCATACGCTCGCACCGTTGTCTGTGGCCATCTCTGCGGACACGGCCCAAGGGCCCCGCTGGCGACACGGGGCCCTTCCTCATACGCCTGTGCTGTGCCGCTCCAATTGCACCGCGGCGAAGCGTTGTGACAGAGCGGCATTCCACAGGCGCACGGCGGGCCACCACTAAGGTGACCCGCCGTTTCGCCTCACACGCATCCCGAAGCGATACGGACGCCAGCGCCTTCGGCACATGCCAGCGAGCAGGGGCAGCGGCCGCATGCGCTGCTCGCCGATGCCTGGCGCGGGATGGCACGGTCGCCGTTTCGAAGTTGACGCCCGGAATCGACCTGCGCTCGAAGCGGAAAGACGCACACGAGTGACGGGCGGTCCCGTCGAGGACTGAGGGGGGGGTTCTTCGGCGGGCCGCGTCTTCGAGCCCGTCCGGCCAGCCGCGTGGACCACTCGCGTGGCCGGGCGGGCAGATACGCAGCCCTGCCCCGGGGGCACGCAAGCGGTGGGCAGGGCCGGATATCCAGGATGCGCCCCGACGCGGAGCATTGCGAGGCCCCCGCCGCTCGCACAACGGGGGCCCGGCGCATGCCCGAGGGGCGTCGGGGGGGGTGGACGATCCCTCATGCACTGCGCCCAGGTTGAGCCAGGCAGGGAGTCGGCGCTAGCTGGGTGTGCATACGGGTGAGAGCGGCCTCGCCGCGAGTGTGCGGTGAGGGTCGACGAGGCCGCGGGCTCGGGCCCGCCCAGCCGCAGCATGAACCCCGCACGACCAGACGGGCGTCTGAGCGGCCCCGCCCCACCAGAGCCAAGGAAAGGCAGGCGGGACCGCGTCCATGGGCGACCCCGCCGGATGCTGTTCCAGGAAGGAGGGTGGCGGGGCCGCACTCCCAGGATGCACCCGCATCCCCTGCGAGACTCGCTGAGGCCATGGCCACCAATGAGCCATCCGTCATCGTCAACCCGCCCGCGCGCGGAGATCCGGCCGACCTGGTCGTTAGGTCAGGTTGAGTTGCCGGAGCTGCCGCGTACCGTCCGTCCGAGCCGAGCGGCATGCCGATTACCCGCTCTGGGCGCATTCTGGAGTAAGTGAACAGCGCCGTCCCGAGGGCCGTGATCCCTCGCGGCCCTCAGCCCCAATGAGCTGGTTTCCGTCCGTGGTGGTGTAGCGGGAGCCAGCTCATTGTTGTGTGCGGCTGCGGTCACGCCTCGGTCTGCGCATCATGCTGCTACGGCGACTACGACCTGGCGCTCATGCAGGGCGTCGGCTACATCCACCGTCACGTCAAGCAGCGCCTTGGCGGCGTCGTCACCGACACGTACTCCCTGGGCCTCCCTCAGCTGGAACGGAGCAGGCTGGGGGAGGGGGTCTTCAGGGCCGCATGTGGCCGCTCAGGTGGCGCCGCTCTCGGACGGGGCCGGGAACCGGTCCCATACGCGGTGGGCGCCCAGTAGCGCGGTGATGTCGCGCAGCACGGTCTCGCCGTCGGAGCCGGTGACGACGCCGAGCGCATCGGCGGCGATGCCGGACGCCTGCAATGCGGGCTCCGCGTCGTCCCAGCCGCCGATCGGCTTCGCGTGGCGGTAGGCCTCCTGGAGCATCAGCACGATGCGCGGGTCCACGGGTACGGCGGCGAGAGCCGGGGCCCCTGCCTTGGCGTCCCGGCTGCCTTGCGCGTCGGCAGCCGGTCCGGGGGCCCCGGCCAGCAGCAGGGCGTCGAATTCCACGGAGCGGGCGGTGGCGAAGCTGCGCTGCACGGTCACGGGATCGGCGCCCTCACCTGTGAGAGTGCCGCCGGTGGGCGCGACGAGCAGCGGGACCATGCCGCCTGCCAGCACGGAGCGTCGGACGACGTCCACGACGCCCAGGTCGCCGGTGCCGTCGGTGACGATGCCGATGACGCGCCCGGCGGTCGGCCAGGTGTTGCCGATCTGCGACAGCGCGGGACTGGGCTGTACGTCGGCGAGCGGCTCGGAGGCCTGCGGGGCGGGCAGGCCCAGGCCCTGGGCGACCTGCTGGCACAGGTAGGGGTCGATGTTCGCCAGGACCATCAGGGTGCGTTCCTTGATGGCCTGCTCGTAGCACTTGCCGAGCTCGAAGGTGTAGGCGGCGACGATGTGTTCCCGTTCGGCCGGGCTCATGCTGAGCCAGAACAGGCGGGGCTGGCTGAAGTGGTCGTCGAACGAGGCCGGTGCCTCGCGCACCTTCGCGGCGGCGGCGATCGGGGTGGGGTGCTCGATGTAGGCGTGGTCCTCGGCGCCGGCGAAGAACGGGCAGCCGCCGTCCAGGGAGTTGGGCTTGTACGGAGCCACACCGGTGTGCACCGCGTCCTGGTGGAAGCCGTCCCGCAGCATGTCGTTGACCGGGGCGTGGGGCCGGTTGATCGGGATCTGCGGGAAGTTGGGGCCGCCCAGCCGGGTGATCTGGGTGTCGAGGTATGAGAAGAGGCGCCCGGCCAGCAGGGCGTCGTCGGTGATGTCGATGCCGGGCACGAGGTGGCCAACGTGGAAGGCGACCTGTTCGGTCTCGGCGAAGAAGTTGGTGGGGTTGGCGTTCAGGGTGAGCAGCCCGACGGGCTGCACCGGCGCCAGCTCCTCGGGGACGATCTTCGTCGGGTCCAGCAGGTCGATCCCCTGGAAGGTCTGTTCCGGGGTGTCGGGGAAGGTCTGGATGCCCAGCTCCCATTGGGGGTGGGCACCCGCCTCGATGGCGTCGGCCAGGTCGCGGCGGTGGAAGTCGGGGTCCATGCCGCTGATCATCTGCGCCTCCTCCCACACCAGGGAGTGCACGCCGGCTTTGGGTTTCCAGTGGAACTTCACCAGGGTGGTGGCGCCGGTGGGGCTGACCAGGCGGAAGGTGTGGACGCCGAATCCCTCCATGGTGCGGAAGGAGCGCGGGATGCCGCGGTCGGACATGTTCCACATGGTGTGGTGCGTGGCCTCGGTGTGCAGGGACACGAAGTCCCAGAAGGTGTCGTGGGCGCTCTGCGCCTGCGGGATCTCCCGGTCCGGGTGCGGTTTGCCGGCGTGGATGACGTCCGGGAACTTGATCGCGTCCTGGATGAAGAACACCGGGATGTTGTTGCCGACCAGGTCGAAGACGCCCTCGGAGGTGTAGAACTTGGTGGCGAACCCGCGGGTGTCGCGGACGGTGTCGGCCGAACCGCGCGAGCCCAGGACGGTGGAGAACCGCACGAAGACCGGCGTGTCGACGTCCTTGGCGAGGAAGGCCGCCTTGCAGACCTCGGCGGCCGTTCCGTAGCCACGGAAGACGCCGTGCGCCGCAGCGCCCCGGGCGTGCACCACGCGCTCCGGGATCCGCTCGTGGTCGAAGTGCATGACCTTCTCGCGCAGGTGGTGGTCCTGCAGCAGCACCGGCCCGCGCGGGCCTGCTTTGAGCGAGTGGTCAGTGTCGGGTAGACGTGCGCCCTGAGCGTTGGTGAGGAAGGGGCCGTCCTGCGCCCGGACTGTCTTGGACGGGCCGTCCGTGCGGCCCGTCGCGCTGAGCGGGGTGGGAACGCCCTGGTCAGGCTTGGCGGGCAGCGGTGCGTGCGGCTCGACCGGTTCCTCCACCGTGGGAGGCATGCTCGCGGGCACGCCGGGGATGTCCGCCCGTCCCGCGGGGGTGAGCTCCGCGCCCATGTCCATGACCTTGTCGACGATCTTCTTCACCGGGCCCGGCTCGTTGCTCACGGCGCTCTCCTGCTCGTCCTCGGAAACCCTGTCGCCTGCGGGTAACCGGTGCCGCTCGCGGACAAACGGCGCCGCGTGGGATGTCCGCCGTTCGCGGCGGATGTCCCCCCGGGTGCAGGCTGCGCAGGTGGTGCGGGTTCGGCGGGTGGGCGTGACGCAAGGCCTTGCGCCCTCTGGCTTTGTCCACGAGAACGGGCAGCAGATGTTCACCACTTAGGGAGGCATCAGAGCCCGCCGAGGATTCGAACGGTGATGCTCGGCATCGTGGCTGTCCCTCGGCCCCACAGCGAATTGAAAATACGTTGGTCGGTCTGCCATGGAGCTGCGACGATGCCCCCCTGTTCCCGAGCGGAGGACGTTTGTTCGTTTTCGTCTGTGTGCGGTGTGGCGCCGAACTGACCGCCCCGTTGTCCCAGGTTGCCCTGCCGGCCCACGCTCGTCAGAAGTACGGGAACGGACTTCAGCTCCCGGTGCTCATGGAATCGGGGACGTTCGCCGTGGAACTGGAGCCCTGGGGGCCGCTGTGGCGAAGGTGGGAGAGGATCGATCCGGACGAGGCGGCTGCCCGCGGCATCTACGCGCCGGTCCACGCCCTGTCCGAAGGCGCGGCTGGCGCGGTCGTCATTGCACCGGGAGACGCCCGTGGCACTGTGCTGATCCCGGAGAAGCGCGGCGGCGCCTGCTGCGGATTCGACGGGGGTGACGGCCCCAACATGGCCTGCGCTGCATGCGGTCTTCTCGTGGCGAGCAGGATCGACGACTGCTCGCTCTGGCAGGCTGTTTGGCTCGCCCCGAACGCCGTGCGCCGCCTTCCCGTGGCAGGCTCCGACGCCGGGCTGTTGTCCTGGGCGGACCTGCTCGCGGAGGGGGCGGGCGTGCCCCCGTCCGAGCCGATCGCCCCGTGGGGAGAGCCGTTCCGGGCGAGCGACCGGTGGCACTGGAGCCCCCAGTGGGTGGCGGCAGCCGGACAGGCTCTGGCCCACCTCCTGGTGGCCTCGGAAGGCCGGGCGATAGCCGTTCAGGACGGCCTGACCGCAAAGATGTTCCAACGCGCCCTCGACACCCTGCTGCCGGCTGGCCGGCCGACGCGGCGCGCCGTCCTAGCCGGACCGGGACAGCCGACCCGCAACGCTGACGCGGACATCCTCCTCGTGCCGTCCCACCCGCAGACCGGGATGACATGGACCCCGGCCACTCCGCCATACTTGGTCCCGCTGCCGTTCGGGGTGTGGCTCCGGCTGGTCTTCCCTGAGCCACAGCTGCCCGTCCCCGCATCGGGGCCGATACCCGACGGCGTCCTTCGCGACGACCCGCCCACGCCGGGTGTCCATGACGTGTTCCGGATCGACTGGGAAGTCTTCCAGCGAACCCTGGCCCGGCTGCCCGCCGTCCGCACCCCATGGCTACACGAGATCACCGAGAACCTCACGCAGCACATACGCACCGGCCTCCTCTAGGCCGTGTCGTCAAAGTCCCGCCTGCCCAGCGGCGCCTGGCACGGCACCTCGCTGCGTTGTCGAATCGTCCGAGTAGCCCACTACGAGGACGACTCTCCGCCTTGCGATGCACCGCACCAGACGCCGCTGGGCCCGCCCTCCGGGCGGCCGGCGCTCCTTTGACGACAGGCTCTAGTACTGCAACGGTCTTTGTCGTGACGGGTGGGCAGCCGACTCGTTGAGTGGGCATGGGGTGGGATGTGGTGCCGGCTGATGCGAGCCGGTGGTCGTTGGGCCTGTCGGAGTTGCATGAGCGGTTTGTGCACCGGTTCGCCAGGTCGGAGCCGCGTGAGTCTGCGCTGGCCTATATGCAGGGGCTGGTAGCCCCGCTCGAGCGGAAGAACGGCTGGACGCTGGCGGAACAGGCCGGTCACCGGCTGGTGCTGACCGTGCCGACGTCCGAGGAGCCGAGGTAGATGCCCGGCACGGGCGCGCTCGCTTGCGAGGCATGGGGAGCGCACTTGCCCTTCCACCCCTCGCTGCCGACCTGGGCGATGGACGCCGGAGCGGGGTGTGCGTCACCTCCGTCCACGAGATGGGGTCGGCTTTGGAGTAGACCTCCGGCTTCCACCTTCAGGGGGATCTGGTCGCAGGGGGATCTGGTCGACCCCGCCGTACTCAAGGCCCGCGAGGACCTGCTGGGCACCACCAGCCCCTCGGTGCTGCTGTACGCGGCGCTGGACGGCTGGCGCCAGCAGATGGTGGAGCACGGCCACGCCCCCTACGACCGGGCCCTCGCCCTGGCCGAGGCACTGCGTGCCCAGATTGAACACCGCGACGGCTTCCACGTGCACGGCCGCGCGGACTTCTGCGCCCCGGGCCGGGCCGCTGATATGGACCCCTGCAGGTGATCGTCGACATCTCCGCGCTGGGCACCACGGGATACCGGGCCGCCGACTGGCTGCGCGCCCACCATGGGGTGGACCTCCACGTCAGCGACCACCGCAGGATCAGCGCCCAGCTCACCCATGCCGACAACGAGGACACCACCAAGGCCCTGGTAACCGCCCTGACCGACCTCGTCGACCACCTGGGTGATCTGCGGCCGGCGACTCCCGTGGACATTCCGAGCCCGGAGGAACTCACCCTGGAACAGGTCGTCCTGCCCCGCGACGCCTTCTTTGGAAAGACCGAGCAGGTCCCGATCGCGGAGGCCGAGGGCAGGATCACCGCCGAGATGCTGACTCCCTACCCGCCCGGCATCCCCGTAGCCCTCCCGGGTGAGCGCCTCAACCGGCAGGTGCTGGACTACCTTCGCACCGGGATCGAAGCCGGAATGGTCGTCCCAGACGCTGCCGACCAGAAGGTGCGCTCCCTCCGAGCCCTGAGGATGACTCACTGGTGGCGGGGTGACAGCCGTGCGCAGCGTGGGAGTAGAGGAAGAGCTCCTGCTGCTCGACGATTCCGGTCAGCCGCGTGCGCTGTCGTCCGCGGTGCTGCATTCGGCCCGGCGCGACTGCGCTGCTACCGCCGAGGTGTTCGAGGCGGAGCTGCAACGGCAGCAAGTGGGAGCCACGGAATGCGTGGGCCGTATCGAGGCCCTGGGGCCTGATACCGAGGGGCTGACGATCGGCGAGCGGGTGGTGAATGTCGCTATCCCGGCGGTACCCGGGCCGCCTGTGGCCAGCACTTGGCAGGAATACCTTGTTGCCGATACACGAAGGCTCCTGCCGGTCCCCGACCATTCGAGCGACTCCGACGCCTGTCAGCCAGACGGCCGCGGGCTCCACCGTCGGCCGGGTCGTCATTGAGCTGGCCAGGCATCTGGGTATCCGCACGATCAATGTTGTGCGGCGGCGTGACGCTTTCGAGGAGATCGAGGCGCTCGGTGGTGACGAGGTCATCTGCACCGAGTACGAGGACCTGGTGCGGCGCGTCGCTGAGATCGCAGGAGCGGCCGGCGTGCGCAAGGCCAGCGACGCGCCGCGGGCCATGTGGGTGCCGGGGTATCCCAGGCATTGGCTCCGGGGGGAGAGGTCGTGGTTTACGGCGCGCTCTCCACCCACAGGCAGACCGACCCAGCGGCGCTGACGATCCCGCTGCAGACACGCTCGGTCATCTACGAGACCAAAGCAGTCCGCGGCTTCTGGCTGAACCGCTGGTTCGGAACACCTCACCTGAGGATGTGCCGCGCGCGCTGTCCGAGGTCCGCAGTCTCGTCGCCGATGGGGTGCTGAGCATCCCCCAGGGGCAGCCGTTCCCACTCGAACGCTTCACTGGAGCCCTCACACTCGCCGAAACACCCGCACGTGGCGCCAAGCCATTCTTCGTCTTTGAAGACGGCCGGGACAACGACTACAGGTAGGACGCGGCCGTGCCGGTGCCGGCACCGGCGGCGGCGCGGCCGCGGCGGGCAAGGCGAACGACGCCCGCCGCGTCGCCCGCCTCGGGCAGACCGCACTGTCAGCCGGACAGCGCGCGCCAGGCCGGCGTCCGCGATCAGGCTCGGCAGGCCCTGGCGGTCGCAGCGCCCGACTGGCTCGTGACGGCGCGAGGCGTCAGAAAGTTCGCCCACCGCTTCGGCGGCATGGTGCAGACGAGTGCACTGGGGGCCGCCACGGCTGCCGATCGCTGCTCAGGGAGCTGACGATCGGGGCAGGTGCTTGCTCAGGAGAGAAGATCGAGGGTGACACCAATCTCTTGAGCCTCGGCCTGTTGATAGGCCAGCCAGGCGAGGACCAGGTCTTGCCAGGGCAGTCCGACTGGGGTGTAGGTGGTGATCTCCAGGTCGTGGGTACGTGCGGGAGCGTCACCGCGGATGATCTCACTCAACGACGCGGCAACAGTGGAGGCCGGTAGACCAGCGTTGGCGAGTGCGCCATGAGACACAACGAGTGCCACGTCGTCGACGATCAATCGAGTGGAGGCGAGCACGTCAGGAGCAAGCTCCTGCTTTCCCGGTTCGTCGGCACCGAGAGAAGTAAGGTGCTGGCCAGGCCTGAGTTCTTCCAGGCGCAGGAGGGGCTCGCGGGACCACGTCGCCAGCACCACGGTGGATGCCTCGGCAGCGACCTGTGCGGGCGTGGAGACGGTGGTGCCGCCGTGTTTGCCAGCGAAGGCGGCTGCGCGCTGCGGATCGGTGTCGTGGACGACGAGGCGGTCATAGGCTCGTAGTTCGCGCATTCCGCGGATGGTGAGTTCGGCTTGGGCGCCGGCTCCGATGACGCCGACTGTGTGGGGCGTGTTCCCGGTCGGCCGGGCGATCAGGTGAGTGGCCAGCGCCGCAGCAAGGCCGGTCCGCCAGGCGTTGATGCCAGGCAGCAGCCCTGGCAGCAGAGCCGTTGCAGTACCCGGAAAGGGAAGGTCGGTGCGGACACGCTGACCGAGGACTGTGTTTTCAGCGGAGGCACTGAACCCCTTCCGTAGAGCCTGGATGCAGGCCAAGGGGTTGAGCAGACCGAGCAGGTCAGTGCGGGTCAAGATGCGGGTCATACGCGTCAGAGTCTCACGCATCCTGCGGCAGCCGGATTCGACAGAAGTGGAGGCAAGGCGGCCGGCCGCGAGCCGCTCTCTTGCGCCTACCCCGACATGGGACGGGCGACAGGATCGCCGAGGCGTTTGGGGATGTGAAGACGTGGCGCTCATCGCCGGGAACGTGCTGCCCGGATGGCGTGATCTCCCGGACCGAGCCGCGCCGGTCCTGCTTGCCGCGCTCGACGACTACGCCGCCGGATGTTCTGGCACGGTGCAAGTACTCCAGCGCTGTGCGTGCTCCGTCAGCCGAGGTGTTCGCGGAACCAGGTGAGGGCAGCGGTGCTTGCTTGGCCGAAGTGGGTGACGTAGGGGTCGAAGTGGCCGCCGGGGAGCAGGTGCAGTCGCTTGGGTTCGAGGGCGCGTTCGTAGGCGGCGAGGGCGAGGTCGGTGACGGTGACTGTGTCACCCAGGGCGATCACCATGAGCAGCGGTGTGGGGGAGACCCGGGTGATCCAGGTCCCGGGCTCGTACATGCGCGCTGCGCGGGTGGACCGGATGGTGACCTTGTTCTCCCAGACGCCGTCGGGTGTGGGCTGCAGGTAGAAGTCGAGGGCTTCCTGTGTGCGGTAGGCGGCGGGGACCGTGGGGTCGCTGCTGACGACGGCCTGGGTGTGGAGGGCCTCTCCGCGGAATCGTGCCCGCTCGTCCTGGGCGAAGGACTCCTCCAGGGCGGCGACGGCGTCCGGTGGGACGCGGCGCTGCCCTTGCTCGTATCCGCTGATGGTGGGGACCTGGGCGACCACGGCGCGCAGTCGGCGGTCGCTGGCTCCCAGCACGATGGCGTGGCCGCCGGCGTAGCTGGTGCCCCACAGGCCGATGCGGTCGGCGTCGACCTCGGGTCGGCTCTCCAGGTAGGAGATGGCCCGTCGCCAGTCGGTGATCTGCTGCCAGGGGTCGACGTCCTGCCGGGGCTCACCGTCGCTGGCGCCGAAGGTGCGGTGGTCGTGGAGCAGCACGACGAATCCGTCTTCGGCGAAGCTCCGCGCGAAGGGTTCGAGGCCGTGCTCCTTGATCCCTGCGTAGCCGTGGGCCATCGTGATCGCCGGATGCGGCCCCTGCCCGTCGGGCAGGAAGAGCCAGCCGCGCAGCGTGACTCCTGCGGCCGCGGCGAACTCGACGTTCTCGCGCTCGACCATGAACAACCGCCTCCTTGGTATGCCAGGACTCGGTCCCGGGTGGATCTGATCGGCCTTGGCGACGCCTCGCAGCCTGTCCGCGAAGAGCCGGAGAGCGCGGCGCTGCGGCCGGTGTCGGACGGCAGCCCGGACGAGCTGCCCGTGCCGTCCTTCGTCAGGACCGTCACGCCGTCAGCTCATCGTCCGAAGCCCGTGGCCGCCCGCTGCGGACAGGCCCTGGCCCATTGAGGGCTCCTGGTGAGGGCCGGGGGCGACTTGTCGGAGAATGCGCTGGCCGGGGTCTTGCGGGCGCTCCCCGAGGGGTGGTCAGGGGCTGCGCGGCAGCGCGTGTGACGGCGCGTTTGTCGTACCGTCCGGTGTCGATTCACCAGCGTGGCGCGGTGTCGGCAAGCTGGAGTTGGCCCCTGCCGAAGGAGAAGTTCTCGTTCGGGGTGGGGATCAGCGCGATGAAGATGTCGTCGGGTGAGATGCCGAGTGCGCTGACCACCAGTTTGTTGATGGTGGCGGCAACGGCCCGCTTGTCCTCCAGGGGGCGGTGGGCGCCGATGAGTACGGTGATGATCACGGCGTCGCTGCTGCGTTGCATGCCCATGAAGGTCGGGTCCAGGAACAGTTCGTTCTCGCCGTGTTCGCTGATCATGATGAAGCGATCGCCCTCGGGGATTCCGAGGGCCTGGACCAGGGACTGGTTGAGAGCGTCGGCGAGCGCGTGTTTCTGCTCGGGGGAGTAGCGGCCGGCGGGGACGTGGGCGCTGAAGACGGGCATGGGACCCTCCATGGAGGACGGTGCGGGGCTGTGTCAGACGAGAGCGGTGGCGACGAGGTGGGGCACGGCGGCGCATGTTCCCCCGCGGGCCGCCGGGGGCGCTTTCAGACGAAGGCGCTCTGCCCGGTGATGGACTTGCCGACGATCAGGGTCTGCATCTCGCGGGTGCCCTCGTAGGAGTAGAGGGCTTCGGAGTCTGCGAAGAACCGGGCGATGTCGTGGCCGAGCAGGATGCCGTTGCCGCCGAAGATCTCGCGGCTCCAGGCGACGACCTCGCGCATTCGTGAGGAGACGAAACCCTTGGCGAGCGCGGACTGTTCGTCGCGGAAGATGCCGGCGTCCTGCAGGCGGGCGAGCTGCACCAGCATGCCCCAGCAGGCGGTGATGTTGCCGAGGCTCTTGACGAGCAGATCCTGCACCATCTGGAACTTCGCGATCGGGCGGCCGAACGCGATGCGTTCGCGTGCGTAGTCCAGGGCCAGTTCGTAGGCGCCGATCATGAGGCCCAGCGACTGCCAGGCGACTCCGCTGCGGGTCATGCGCAGGATCTCCGCGACGTCCCGGAAGGAGTTGATGTTCTGCAGACGGTTCGTCTCGGGCACGCGCACGTCGGTGAGGGTGATCTCGGCGTTCTGCACGATGCGCAGTGCGATCTTGCCCTCGATCTTCTCCGGGACGAACCCGGGTGTGCCCTTCTCGACGACGAAGCCCTTGACGTGGTTGTCGTCGACGTCCCGTGCCCACACCACGACGTAGTCGGCGAAGGTGGCGTTGCCGATCCACTTCTTGGCGCCGTTGAGGACCCAGGTGTCGCCTTCGCGGCGGGCGGTGGTGCGCATCCCGCCGGCGACGTCGGATCCGCCCAGGGGCTCGGTGAGGGCGAACGCGCCGATCTTGTCCATGGTGGCCATCTGCGGCAGCCAGCGGTCGCGCTGTTCCTGGCTGCCGCCGTGGTGGATGGAGTAGAAGGCGAGTCCGTTGTGGACGCCGAAGAAGGTGGCGACGGAGGAGTCCGTACGGCTGAGTTCCATGGCCATCATGCCGCCGAGCAGGTGGCTGACGGCGGGCTGGTGCTCGCCGTAGCCTTCGTAGGACAGTGCGGCCAGGCCGCTGCCGCGGAACTTGTCGATCAGTTCGACGGGGCACTCGCCCTTGGCCCAGTTGTCGTTCACCAGGGGCTTGACCTCCTCCCGCATGAGGGCGCGGGCCTTGAGGAGGATCTTGCGCTCCTCGTCCGGGAGCAGCGACTCGTAGTGGTAGAAGTCGGCGGCCAGATCGTCTTCCAGCGCGGTGAGCTCGTGGTCCATGTCAGTTCTCCTTGGTGCGGTTGGTCTGGGCGGTGGGGTGCAGTGCGGCCAGGACGGCGAGTTGCTTGCGGTCGCGTTCGCCGGCGAGGTCGGCGTACGTGTGGGAGCCGTAGGCCTGCTCCACGGCTTTCACGACGCGTTCCTGGTCCGCGGGGTCGTTCGACGGCTGTCCGAGGGCCAGGTGGCCCATGGATGCGCCGATGTGCTCGATCAGGTGGCGGTAGCCGCCCGGGCCGCCGCCGAGGTGCTGGCCGAGGAAGAGGCCTACGGTGGCCCAGCGGATGCCGAGCGAGGTCGTCAGCACCGTGTCGAGGTCGTCCGGGGTGATGACGCCCTGCTGGACGAGGTAGGTGGCCTCGCGGCTGACCGCGCGCTGGAGGCGGTTGCCGACGAACCCGGGGATCTCCTTGCGTTCGACGACGGGGGTGCGGCCGAGGAAGGTGTAGAAGTCGACGGCGTCCTGGACGGCGTCCTCGCTGGTGCACTCGCCCGGCACGACCTCGACGAGCGGGATCAGATGAGGCGGGTTGAACGGGTGCCCGATCAGGATCCGGCTCGCGTCCTGGAGGCGCCCGGTGAAGGCTGTCGCCGGGATCGCTGACGACGAGCTCAGCAGCAGCGCGTGCCAGGGGGCCTCCTCCACCAGCCGGGCGAACAGCCGCTTCTTGAAGTCGAGGTTCTCGGGGCCGTTCTCCTGGACGATGTCGGCGTCGTGGACGGCTTCGGTGACGTCGCCGGCGAGGTGGACCCGGTCGGCCAGGCCCTCGACGTCAAGGCCCAGGGCGGCCAGGTGCGGGGTGAACTGTGCCAGCGCGGTGTCGACGGCCTCGGCGAGGTCGGGGCGCGGGTCGCTGAGCCGGACGGTCAGGCCGTGGGCGGCGAACAGCGCGGTCCAGGACAGTCCGATGGTGCCGGCGCCGATCACGGCGGCGGTGCGGAAGGGGTGGGTCATGGTGTGCCTGCCTGGAGGTAGTCGAAGACCGGCTCTGCCGGCGCGAGGGTCAGGTCGGTGAGGATGTGGCTCGCCGAGACGATCTCCAGGACGGGCAGGTCGGCCAGCGGCGCGAGGACGTGCTGGAACAACTGCAGCCGCGCGGGGCCGGTGTAGGCGGCCTTGACGACGACGTCGGTGATCTGGGTGCGGACCAGTTCCTGGATGCGCGGGGTGCCGTCGTATCCCGGGACGGTCTTCAGCATGAAGGTCGGCACCGTGATCTGCGCCCGGGCTTCGCGTGGGTCGAGCGGGTAGTGCTTGTAGCCCATGGTCGCGGTGGCCACCCGCAGTGTGCCGTAGTCGAGGGTGCCGACCAGCACGTCGTGGTCGACGTACAGCTTCGGCGCCCCGATCACCTTGGGGTAGGCGCTGACCTCGCGTCCGGCCGCTGTGGCGGGGAAGTTGTCGAGGTACATCGCGTGCAGGTACTCGCCGCGCTCGCCGTCGAAGGCGACCTGGATCGCCTGGCCGCTCTCGGTGTAGGGGCCGTACCCGGTGACGTCGTTCATCTTCATGATCTCGAACCGGACCAGCGGCTCCTTGATCCGCAGGGGCTCGGGGACGACGGCGCGCAGCACGTCGGGGTCGGTGCGGTAGACGATGCTGAGGTACTCGCGGTCGGTGAACCGCGCGGTCACGGGCGCGAATGCCGGGCGGCCCAGCGGGGTGGTGCCGTGGCGTCGTACGTCGTCGATCCTCATGTCACGTCCCCGTCCACTGCGGGGCGCGGTGTTCGGCGAAGGCGGTCATGCCCTCGTGTGCGTCGGCCGAGGCCATCAGGGTGTCCATCGCCTTGGCCTGCAGGCGGAAGGCTTCCGGCTCCGGCATGCCGTCGGCGGCCTGCACGAGGTACTTCACCGCGGCCAGCGCGAGCGGGGCGTTGTTCGCGAGCTGCTCGGCGAGCCCAAGGGCGGCGGTCGCCGCCTGGCCGGGCGCGGTGACGCGGTTGACCAGGCCGAGCTCTCCCGCGCGCAGACCGCTGACCGGCCCGCCCGTGAGCAGCAATTCCATGGCCAGGTGGTAGGGGATGCGCTTGGGCAGGCGGACCACGCCGCCCCCGGCGGCGATGAGTCCGCGCTTGACCTCGGGCAGGCCGAACGTGGTGTCCTCGGCGGCGACGATGAGGTCGCAGCCCAGGGCGAGTTCGAACCCTCCGCCCAGGGCGAAGCCCTCGACGGCGGCGATGAGTGGTTTACTCCGTTCGGCTTCGGTCAGGCCGCCGAAGCCGCGTCCCGGGATCGTCGGGGTCTCGCCTTGCAGCGCGGCCTTGAGGTCCATGCCGGCGCTGAAGGTGCCGCCGGCTCCGGTCAGGACGCCGGCGCGCAGCTCGGCGTCGGCCTCCAGTTCGTCCAGAGCTGCGGCCAGTCCGGCGGCGACAGCGGTGTTGACCGCGTTGCGGGCGTGGGGCCGGTCGATCGTGATCAGCAAGGTCGAACAGACCCGCTGCACGCGCACGTCATTGGTGCTCACGGCTTCTCCTGTGGCTGTTGGTGCTCAGCGGATGGCGGCCAGTTCGGCGATGACCTCGGCGGTGTCCTGGCCGGGTACGGGGGCCAGGCGGCGGATCGAGCCGGGCGTGGCGGAGAACTTGACCGGGATCCCGATCGTGCGGACCGGCCCTTCGGTCGGGTGCACGACGGTGTCGAGGAGGTGGCCTTCGCGGACGTAGGGATCGTCGTGCGAGTGGTCCAGTTCCAGCACCGGCCCCATCGGGATGCTGTGCTTGGTGCACACCTCGGTCCACTCGGCCGTGGTCAGTGCGGGCGCGCACTGGTCGACCAGGTCGGACAGGTCGTCGGCGTCGGCGACGTTGAGGACGGGGCCGTTGACCCTGGGGTCGGCGGCCAGGTCGGGACGGCCGGCGGCATGGAAGAAGTCGCGGTAGTTCTGCGGCGTGTACGGGATCACGGCGGCCAGGCCGTCCTTGGTCCGCCGCGCCTTGTGGTGCTGCGACAGCGACCGCGGGTAGCCCGTGGGACCCGTCGCCGGGTCGAAGGTGTGCCCGGCGAGATGCTCGATCAGGTTGAACGTGATCAGCGTGTCGGCCATCGGGATCTCGATCTGCTGGCCGCGCCCGGTCCTGTTCCGATGCACCAGGGCGGCGAGCACGCTGTAGGCGATGGTCAGGCCGGAGACCTTGTCGGCGAGGATGGTCGGCAGGTAGAGCGGCGTGCCCAGTGCCCGGTTGGCGATGTCGACCAGTCCGGAGGCGGCCTGCACGGTCTCGTCGTAAGCGGCGGCGTCCGCCCGGTCGGAGTCGCCGCGGAAGCCGGCGGCGTGCGCGTAGACCAGGCCCGGGTTGGCGGCGGTGAGGTCGTCGTAGGTCAGGCTCAGCCGGGCGAGCGCGCGAGGTCGCATGTTGGTGATCAGCACATCGGCGGTGTGGATGAGCTTCAGGGCTTGGGCGTGCTCCGCCTCGTCCTTGAGGTCGAGGGCCACGCTGCGCTTGTTGCGGTTGACGTTGAGGTGCAGCGGGGTCATGCCCGGCGTGTTGCGGAACTCGCCTATGTGGAGGGGGTCCGCGGGGGACTCGATCTTGATGACGTCGGCGCCCAGATCTCCCAGGATCTGGGCCGAGTACGGGCCCATGACCACTGTCGAGAGGTCGATGACCCGCACACCGTCGAGCGGGCCGGGAGTGTGAGTGTCCGCCATTGTCTGCGTCCTTTCGTGCCCTTGGCTGGCTACAGAAATGAACGCTAAACGGACATTGCAGACAGTGGAATCACCGTGTTGCTGACATCGGTGTGACCGCAGCGGTCA
This sequence comes from Streptomyces sp. PA03-6a, assembly GCF_033792765.1. NCBI lineage: Bacteria > Bacillati > Actinomycetota > Actinomycetes > Kitasatosporales > Streptomycetaceae > Streptomyces > Streptomyces sp. PA03-6a. Next base: position 20,218 of record NZ_JARAVK010000089.1, read on the forward strand.
CACCGGCAGCTCAAGCCCCCGGGATGCCTCCATCCATGGCGAAGAGGGCCGACTGCACCCGAAATCAAGGAAATGCGGATACGCCTGGGGGTGTTCATCCCGCTTCCGGTTCGAGTGCCGGCCGGCTCAGACGACGAGCGGCTCGGCGAAGACCAGGCGGGCCGCGTCGATGAGTTCGTCCAGGTCGCCGCCGGAGGCCCGGTCGCGGCGCCAGACCAGGACGGTCTCCAGGTGCCGCTCGAAATCCGTGAACGGCAACACCTTGGTGTTCTCCATCGCGTACCCGTGCAGGGGGCTCTCCGGGTCGAGCAGGGAGAAATAGAAAGCCATCCCGCCGGAAACCACCTCGGCGATTCCGGAATAGTCGGTGTCGGTCAGCTCGATGCGTTTCCTGACCCCCCGCTCGGACATTTCCCGGTCGAGCTGATCGAAATAGGCGGGTCTGCCTTCCTTCGGGGCGACGATGAAGCAGAGGTCGGCCAGTTCGGCCAGGGTCACGCAGTCCCGCCCGGCGAACTGGTCGGCCGGCACCACCGCGCCCAACCGTTCCGACATCACTGGCAGTCGCTCCAGCGCGGGGTCATCGACCGGCAGGCGGGCCAGCGCGAGCGCGAGCTTTCCCTCGCTCACTGCGGTGACCAGAGCCCTGGATGAGCCTGGCCAGCGTAGGAGTTCGCACCGCTCGCTCACGCGCTCGGCGAGCGCGTCGACGAGGTACCTCAGCCGGGGGTGCACTCCCGAAGGAATTCCCACGAACAGGGTGCTGCGTCCTGGTGCGGCCGCCTCGTGCAGCCGCCACGGTATGGAGGTGATCTGCTCCAGTACGTCTCGGGCGATCGGCAGCAACGCCTCACCGGCCGGCGTGAGCGCGACACGGTGTGTGTCGCGCTCGAACAGCCGGTGGTCGAGCTCCCGCTCCAGGTCCTTGATCCGCTGACTCAGCGGAGACGTGGCCATGTGCAGCCGGCGCGCCGCCGCAGAGAAATTCAGCTCCTCCGCGACTGCGACGAAGTACCGCAGATGAAACAATTCCACTCCGTCACGCTAACCCCGATGTGCCGACCGGACTTCTCCGAGGGCGATTCCGCGAGGCCGTGCACGACAGATGCGCCACGCCGGGGCGGTCGGATCATGGTGCCGGGTGCCGGGTGCCGGGTGCCGGGTGCCGGGTGCCGGGTGCCGGGTGCCGGGTGCCGGGTGCCGGGTGCCGGGGTGCGCGGGGTGCGAAGCGCTGGCGACGCTGATCGCCGACCGCCCGCTCGCGCGGTTGGACAGCGACGCAGGCTCGTAGCTGGCGTCGTTGCCGCGCGGGCACCTAGGCCCCCAAGTGGCGCACGGCCAGAATCGTTCCGCGCGACGCGTTGCGGGGCGAGGCGGTAGTGAGCCTGCCCCCTATCCGGCCGAACCAGACCTGCCTCATGTGCCGGCCAGGCGGGTCGCCGGTGCCGGTGCGGCCGCGCCACCGAGGCCCCTGAGGCGCTGTGCGTGCGATGGATGGCGTGTGTCCCGGCACGGCAGCCTTTCGTCAATGGAACAATTCTCGCAAAGGGTAAATTGTTACCTGCCAGGGCAACGTCAGACGGGGACGTCGCAGGGTCCCGCTCCCGGCATGGGGAGGTGTAGGGCGTGCATCCCGTTCAACTGAGCAAAAGCTTCGTCTTCCTGCTGCTCAGCGTTGTGCTGATCTCGGGCCTGCGATTGGCGCTGGCTGCCGCCGATGTGCACGTCATGGGTATCGCGGAGTACGCCGTCCTGATCCCGGTCGTCGCCAGTGCTCTGCTGCCGGTACGGCAGACCATGATCGTCGGACTGTTCAACCTGGCCGCCGCCATCGCGTTGTACGGGGTTCTCCTGCGGGACATGGGGCCCGCCAACCAAATCACGATCATCACGGCGCTGGCGGTGGGCCTGGTCATCAGCGTGGCCGTCTGCCGAATCCGTGTCGCGGGGGAGAGACGCTTCAGCCGGCTCATGATCGCTCGCGAGCGGCTCGCGCTGCTCAGCGAGGCCAGCAGCCGGGTCGGAAGCACTCTCGACGCGGTGCGTACCGCCGAGGAACTGACGGAGGTCGCGGTGCACCGCTTCGCGGACCACGCCACGGTGGACCTCTTCGTCAGTGTCCTCCAGGGCGAGGAACCCGTCCTGCGGCCCGGCACGGGCGATCTCACCCTGTGCCGCACCGCGGCATCGGGATCGCCCGCGCCCCCGGGAGACCTGGGGCCGGGCGAGACCGTCACCTACCGGGAGCGGGCGGAAGCGACCCTAGGGCTGTTTACGGGCGAGCCCATGATGCTTGAGATCACCGGTGCCGCCTCCGTGCCTGCCGATCCCGGCGACGCGGGCACGAACGGGCCGCACTCCGCGCTGGCGATCCCCCTGCGCGCGCGGGGGGCGACCCTCGGCGCGGCGCTGTTCACACGCTCCCCGGGCCGGGCCCCCTTCGACGCCGACGACCTGCTCCTGGCACAGGAGATCGGGGCACGGGCCGCGGTATGCGTGGACAACGCCCGCCGCTACACCGGGGAGCACAACACCTCCCTGGCGCTGCAGCGGAGCCTCCTGCCCCTGGTGGTATCGAGGCAGCCGGCAGTGGAGGCGGCCACGCGCTATCTGCCCGCGGGTCTGTTCGCGGGAGTGGGCGGCGACTGGTATGACGTCATCCCGCTCTCGGGGGCCCGGGTCGCCCTGGTGGTGGGTGATGTGGTCGGCCACGGCGTTCACGCCTCGGCGAGTATGGGGCGGCTGCGTGCCGCCGTACGAACCCTTGCCGACATCGACCTGCCGCCCGACGAACTGCTCACCCACCTCGACGACGTCGTCACCCGGCACCGAGACGTCGGCGGCGCCGGAGCGGTCGCCGGTGAGATCGTGGCGACCTGCCTGTACATGATCTACGACCCGGTCTCGCGCCGCTGCACCGCCGCCCGCGCCGGCCATCCACCGCCCGCCGTCTTGCGTCCCGGATCGGACGTCGAGTACCTCGACATCCCCGCCGGTCCTCCGCTGGGTGTGGGCGGACTTCCCTTCGAGACGGCCGAACTGGAGCTGCCCACAGGCACCCGGCTCGCCCTGTACACCGACGGCCTCATCGAATCCCCGGAACACAGCCTCGACCAGGGACTCGAACACCTCCAGAAAGCCCTATCCGAGCCGATTGCCTCGCTGGAGGACCTGTGCGACCACGTCCTGCACACGGTGGCCGCGGAACAGTCCCGAGACGACGTCGCCCTGGTCATCGCCCGTACCCGCGAGCTCGACGGCGCCCATGCCGCCGCATGGGATCTCACGGAGGATCTCGCCGAGGTGGCCCACGCCCGGGACCTCGCCTCGTCCCGACTGGAGGGCTGGGACCTGGGAGAGCTGGCATTCACCACGGAACTGGTCATCAGCGAGCTGGTCACCAACGCCATCCGCTACGGCTCGGCTCCGGTCCAACTGCGGCTCATCCGCGAGGACACCTTGATCTGCGAGGTGTCCGACGCCAGCAACACCGCCCCCCACCTGCGCCGCGCCCGGATGTTCGACGAGGGCGGGCGGGGGCTGTTCATCGTGGCGCAGCTCGCCGAGCGCTGGGGTACCCGGCAACGGCACGACGGCAAGACCATCTGGGCCGAAATTGCACTCCCGGACAGGCTCCACCGGAGCCACGGTTGCGTCTAGTGCTGTGACCGCATTGGTTCGCTCGCACAGGCTCGGCCAGTACACCTTCCGGCAATCGGGAAAGACGTCGTTGCCCATCCGACTGCCCCGACCACCAACGCGGCGAACTGGCTCTGCACCTCCCCTTAGGCGGCGACGGCTTCACCCAGGTCCACCTCGGCCGTCTCCTCTTCGGTGTCCCGCTGCCGGTTCGCCGGCGAGGCCAGGGCCGGGGCGGCGCGGTGCTCGGTGACCGTTGCGGCAGTCATCAGCAGCGCTCCCGCGGCCAGCCAGAACACCAGGGACAGGATGCGGCCGCCGAAACCCGTCGAGTCGAAGTACAGCAGGCTGCGTGCGCCCTCCACGAAGCCGGCGCCATTCCAGAAGGCGTGCAGCGCGCCGAAGAAGCCGTTCTGCAGCGCGGGCTGGAGGATGCCGCCGGAGCTGGTGAAGTTCAGCATCACGAACAGCACCATCTGGACCGCCGTCGTCCAGCGCCCGAGGAAGGTGTGAAGGGCGATGCCGATGGTGAGGATGCCGGCCGAGTAGAGCCAGGCCGTGCCCCACACCCCGGGCAGGTTGTGGTCGACGATGTGGAAGACCGGCCCGGCCAGCACCGCCGCTATGACGCTCATCGCAAGCGCGGTAACCACGCCGATGACCGCCCGGGTCCCCATACGCAGTGCGGCACCGGCGGCGCTGATGGCGGCGACGCCGGCGTTGGAGCCGATGGTCAGTGCGACCAGCAGGAAGAACAGGCCCTGGCCGGTGAGGTCGCCGCTGGAGAGCCGGGACAGGTCGGTGACGTGGAGGGGCGCGTCGTGCTTGCCGGCCACGGTCGTGAACACGATCTCCGCGGCGGTGGCGGAGGTGTCGGAGTTGGCCTTGGCGACCAGCAGCTCGGGGTGTCTGACGCTGGGCACGTAGGCGCCGACCAGGTCCCGGTCCATGATCCGGCGCTGAGCCGCGGCCCGGTCGGGCTCGGTGGTGACGTCCAGCGCATCACCGGCCTTGTCTTTGATCGTCTGGGCCAGCAGCTGCACTCGCGGCGAGGTGCCGATGACGGCGACCTTCAGGCCCTGTGCATGCGGTGCGTGGAAGGCGCCGAGGTAGGCCAGCCCCATGCCCAGGCACATCAGCAGCGGGGTGATCAGGAGGACCACCACATGCCGGACGGTACGGGATGTGCTGGTCGTTGTCGGCCGCCTTCCGGCCAGACGGTGGGTGCTCATTACGTGCTCTCCTTCACTGGGTAGTTGTAACGTACATATGAATTGGGTTGCATGCTGCAACCAGTGAAGAAGGGAGTGCCCCGCCATGCCCGACCGTCAGGCGTCGACGGACGTCATTCAGCGTGAACTGACCGCATTCGCCCGCCGCGCCCGGCAGAAGGCCGTCCAGCTCCACCGGGAGCTGACACTGGTGGCCCACAACATGCTCGACCACGTGCACCGGAACGGCAGCTGCCACGCCGCCGACCTCGCGGCGCACTTCATGCTCGACAAGTCCACCGTCAGCCGGCAGATCGCCATGCTCGAGGCAGAGGGCATGATCGTGCGCGAGACCGACCCGGACGACCACAGGAGGCAGATCCTCAAGGCGTCCGAGAAGGGCCTGGACCAGCTGAAGGAGGCCAACCGGCAGCGCCGCTCCTCCTTCCGGGAGCGGTTCACCGACTGGGACGACGCCGACTTGGCCCAGCTGGCCGTCTACCTGCGGCGCTACAACGCCGCCGACGTCCACTGACGGAGAATTTCCGCCACCCGTGCCCGTGCTCGCCGATCGGGCAGCCTCTTCCGCATGGACACTCCCAGCAGCCGAGCCTGTGGCGAGTTCTCGCTCCAGGCGCAGGGCCGCCCGGGCCTGCGCGCTCGCGGGCGCCAAGCGGTTGCCGTCGCACCGGTCGATGGCCGTCCGGCGGTGTGATCAGGCAGCCTCGCCTACCGGCAGGCCGGCAGCCCAGACATCGACGGCCTGCCCGTCCTTGTGGACATCGGCACAGTCCAGGCCTCGTCGACCACCTCACGCGGAAGTTGATCAACGGCAGGGTTGTGACCGCTGCGGTCACACCGGTGGGAGCGACTCGATAATTCCGTTCTCTGCCAGAAGCACACAGGGTTGATGCATCAAGGCTCCGACCCGGACATGAGGTTGGCGCGACCCCCAGGAGGGCACATGCCTACCCTCGACCGCCAGGACAACGTCTTCGTACTCGCATCCGTCGACGTCGACCTGGACGAGGCGGGGAAGGCCCAAGGGCCGCGCGCCGCGGTGGCCGCCGCAACGGGCAGGTTCTACTCCAACGGCCTTGACCTGGAGTGGCTGGACGCCCACGCCGACCAGCACGAGAATTGCCGCACCCGCGTCCATGGCCTCTTCGCCCGCGTGCTGTCCCTGGCGGGGATCACCGTGGCCACGCTGCAGGGGCACCCCTTCGCTGCCGGTGCGATGTTCCCCCTCGCGGACGACTTCCGCGTCATGCGTGCCGACCGTGGCTACTGGGGCCTGTCCGAGGCCGACATCGGCATCCGGTTCACGCCCGGCATGGCCGCCCTCATCCAGTCGCGGATGACGCTGCGCATCGCGCACGAGGCCGTGATCAGCGCTCGTCGCTACAGCGGTTCGGACGCCGCTGATCCGGCACCCGCAAGGCGGAGCTCGGCGAACATGCCATCACCTGCTGATTGGCTATCGATGCGTGACAGCGCGCCAGGGAGACTGAGTCTCCGATGACACACGCCAAAGGAGCCATGATGCAGGTAGCAGTCGTCACCTTCGACGGGTTCAACGAGCTCGACAGTTTCATCGCTTCCGCACTGATCAACCGGTGCCGCAAAGACGGCCTGGAAGCCTTCATCACGACGCCGACGCCGGTGGTCGCGTCGATGAACGGCGTCGAGGTGACCGGGCAGCGCCCGATGGAGTTCATGCGCGAGGCCGACGTCGTGCTGATCGGCAGCGGGGTCAAGGCACGCGACGTGGTCGCCGATGACCGGCTGATCTCCATGTTGCAACCCGACCCTTCGCGACAGCTGATCGGTTCCCAGTGCTCCGGTGCGCTGGTAATGGCGCGCCTCGGGCTGCTCGGCAGCATGCCGGCGTGCACGGACATCAAGAGCAGGCCTTTCGTCGAAGCCGCGGGCGTCACCGTGCTGGACGCGCCGTTCCACGCCGAGGGGAACATCGCCACCGCGGGAGGCTGCCTGGCATCCCAGTACCTCGCCGCATGGGTCATCAGCCGAATGCTCGGGGACGATGCCGTCCGCGATGTCCTCGGATACGTGGCTCCGGTGGGGGAGAGCCAGGAGACCGTCGAGCGCGCCCTGCGCGCCGTCCACGCGGGCGAGGCCGCCCTGCGCTGACCAACGCTGATCAACCGATCGGCATCCGCCACACGATGGGAGCAGACCCATGACTGCGATCGCAGGTTCGACCGTCCTCGTCACCGGAGGCAGCCGGGGCATCGGCAGGGCCCTGGTCGAGTCCTTGTACGACCGAGGGGCGAAGAAGGTGTACGCCACCGCCCGTGATCCCCGGACCATCACCCATCCGGGCGCGGTCTCGCTGGCCCTGGAAGTCACCGACCCGACGTCGGTGGCCGCCGCCGCGGAACAGGCACAGGACGTCACCATCCTGGTCAACAACGCCGGTGGGTCCATCGGGGCCTCGTTCCTGGCCTCCCCGGTGGACGACGTCCGCCGCGAGTTCGAGACCAACTTCTACGGCCCCCTGGCGATGACCCGGGCCTTCGCCCCGGTCATCGAGGCCAACGGCGGCGGCCACCTGCTCAACGTGCACTCGGTCCTGTCCTGGATCGCTCTGGCCGGTTCCTACAGCGCCTCCAAGGCCGCTCTCTGGTCTCAGACCAACTCGCTGCGGCTGGAGCTGAAGCCGCGCGGCATCAACGTCACCGGGCTGCACGTCGGGTACGTGGACACCGACCTGGCGGCGCACGTCGCCTCCCCGAAGACGTCACCCGAAAGCGTCGCGGAGCAGGCGCTGGACGGCATCGAAGCCGATGCCTACGAAGTGCTGGCCGACGAGCGCTCCCGTCAGGTCAAGGCAGGCCTGGCAGCGGATCTTGCCGCCCTGTACCCCCAGCTGGCGGCCTGAGGAACCCATCGCCCTCTCTCAGCCGGGGCTATTGCACGCATGGTCTCAGCGTCTGTGTGCGGGGGCTCGCATCTGCCGGGAAACGGGCGCGCTGCAACCGCGTATCCCCGAGCCGGGCGCCTGGCTACGGAGCGCCACTCCTGCCAGCAGCACGTGTGGCGGGCACCGGCGGCGTGCTGATGAGCGCGCACGATTGGGGAGTCCACACGAGACGACCCAGCCGAGCTCTTTGTCGGCGTCGGCGTCGGCGTCGGCCTCGGCCATCAGAGCCGTGAACACCCGCTCCCAAGTGCCATCAACGGCCCATATCCGGCAGTCGGTTGTAGACGCCTCGCCAGTTCCCGTACTTCTCGGTCTTTGCCGTGGCGGGTGGGCAGTTTCGGGTGGTGCGTAGCCACGTCGTTTGTAGTGGCTGATGCGGGCTTAGTGTTGGCGTCGGCGTCGCCAGATTAGTAGGAGATCCCCGACCGGCCAACGGTCTTGGTGGTCAAGGTCACCCGAACCCGGGTGTGACGCCCCGCGTCTCACTTCACCGCCTCGGCCGCAGGCTCGCGCGGATCCGCCCAACAGGGGGTCTGCCGATGCCGATCGCACCGCTCCGCGGTGTCCGTCCGGTCTGCCTTGAACGTCCGGGACGGGCCGTTGGTGTGTCTACGCGGTGTCCCGCGCCCGTGCGTTTGCCGCCCGCCCGCTTGCCCGGACGCAGCGGTGTCGACGTGACAGTTGTTGCCCGTGTTATCCGTGCGGCGCCGGATGCCCCGCGTTGCACGGATCGAGGGCCATCACGGGGTGACGTCCCGCCGTGGTGGTCGAGGGGTGGTGCTCTTGCGGGGGCTGGTCTGCTGCTCCCAGAGGTCGATCTTCTCGTTGATCTTTTCGGCGGCGGTGCGCAGGGTGTCCAGTTCGGCGGAGTCGAGGACGTCGAAGACGAGGTCGCGTACGCGGGCCACGTGTCCTGGGGCGGCATCGGCGAGATGGGCATAGCCGCCTTCGGTCAGGATCGCCTGGGTGTAGCGGCCGTTGGTCGGGTCGGGTTCGCGGCGGACGAGACCCCGGCGTTCCAGTCTGCTGATCAGGTGGGAGAGACGGGACTGCTCGGAGTTGGCCCGGACGGCCAGGTCACTCATGCGCATGCGGTGTCCCGGCTGCTCGGACAGTCCGGCGAGGACGTAGTACTCGAGGTAGCTGAGGTGCGCGTCCTGCTGCAGCTGCGCTTCCAGGGCGGTGGGCAGTCTGTGCATCATCAGGCCGAATTGCTGCCATGTCTCCTGCTCCGCCGGGGTCAGCCAGCGGCGCTGATCGTTCGGGTGCGGAGGCTGTTCAGGCATGCCGGGAGTCTATCTGGCATGAACGTTCACGAGCCACGCTCGCACTTGAATGTTCATGAGTCGATGTCCTAGGGTGTGACATGAAAGTTCAAGTGAAAGGGCCGGGCTTGCATCGGCGGCCCATCAAGGAGAAGACCACATGAGTGACCTGAAGATCGCCGTCATCCTCGGCAGCACGCGGCCCGGCCGCAACGGCAAGGTTGTCGCGGACTGGGTGGTGGACCGGTCCGGCGCCCGTACCGGCGTCGAGTACGAGCTGGTCGACCTCGTCGACTACCCGCTGCCCCACCTGGACGAGGCCATCCCCCCGGCCATGGGTCAGTACCAGGGTGAGCACACCAAGGCGTGGGCCGCCAAGATCGCCGAGTTCGACGGGTACATCTTCGTGACCCCCGAGTACAACCACTCCACCTCCGGTGTGCTCAAGAACGCGATTGACTACCTGTACGGCGAGTGGAACAACAAGGCCGCCGCCTTCGTCTCCTACGGCTCGCTCGGCGGCGCTCGGGCGATCGAGCACCTGCGGGGCGTGGCCAGCGAACTGCAGCTGGCCCACGTGCGTCAGCAGCTGTCCTTCTCGCTGTTCACCGACTTCGAGAACTTCTCCGTCTTCAAGCCGGGCGAGCAGCACGACGCTGCCGCGACAGCCCTGTTCGACCAGCTCGAGTCCTGGGCCCGCGCCCTCAAGACCGTCCGGGTCTGACGCCCTCGCCCGTCGGAATGCGGGCGACGGAGAGACCGTCCATCCTCAGGCGAGTCCCGGAACGGGCTGCGTTCCAGTTCCGGGACTCGCCCGAGCGGCTCGCCATGCCCGCCACCGGACCGCAACGGAGAGGTTCTTCGACCGCGGGGCCCATCGGGCCGCGTCACCATGCGGCGCACCGCTGCCGTCCGGATCAACCTGGAGGGCGGGGGCGAACTCCCCCGTTTCTCCGGCCACCGCCACCGCCACCGCCACCGCTGGGAACTCGCTCACCGCGTCGGCCGCGTCTGCGTAGCCGCACTCGCCAACTCCCCGACCGAGGACGGCCGGCCCAGCGGACGGCTGTCCGCGCGGCAGGCCGTCTGCGGGATGCCGCTTCGCATCATCGACCTCACGCCCTGAGCGGGCACGGGACGGGTGTCTGGGGGCTACTCCGAGCGCGACGACGGGAGCGTGAGTCGCGGGAAAGGAAGTCACCTCTTCCGCGGCGGAGGCCCGCGCGGAGAGCGGCGATCCCTTCGGGGCACCCCTCAAGCACCTTCAGCCGGCCTTCCCTCACGAAGTCCCGAAGTGGATACCTTCATGTCTCGAACAGCCTTCCAGGCTCCCGGCGACGCGCATGCCGCCCGCTGGAAAGCGCTCGTCTTCATCGCGCTGGCCCAGCTGATGGTCGTCCTCGACGCGACCATCGTGAACATCGCCCTGCCCTCCGCCCAGGCCGACCTGGGCATCTCCGACGGCAACCGGCAGTGGGTCGTCACGGCCTACGCCCTGGCCTTCGGTGGTCTGCTCCTGTTCGGCGGGCGGGTGGCCGACCTGTGGGGCCGCAAGCGCGCGTTTGTCATAGGCCTGATCGGCTTTGCGGCTGCCTCCGTGCTCGGTGGCGTGGCGACGACCGGCGCGACGATGTTCGGCGCCCGCGCCCTCCAGGGCGCCTTCGGTGCCCTGCTCGCCCCTGCCGCGCTCTCTCTGCTCGCCGTGATGTTCACCGACGCCAAGGACCGCGCCAAGGCGTTCGGGATCTATGGCGCGATCGCAGGTGGCGGCAGTGCCGTGGGTTTCATTCTCGGCGGTGTGCTCACGGAATACCTGGACTGGCGCTGGACGTTCTTCGTCAACGTCCCGTTCGCGATCGTCGCTGCGGCCGGTGCCTTCGTCGTCGTTCGTGAGCCCGAGAGCGGCCACATGCGTTCTCCGCTCGACATCCCCGGCGTCGTCCTGTCCACCTTGGGTCTGGTCTCGCTGGTCTACGGCTTCACCCGTGCCGAGTCCGACGGCTGGGACGACACCACGACCATCTCCCTGTTCGTCGCATCGGTGGTCTTGCTGCTCGCCTTCGTTGTCACCGAAGCCAAGGTCAAGGCCCCGCTGCTGCCCTTTCGTGTGGTCACCGACCGCAACCGCGGCGGCGTCTACCTCTCCCTCGGCATCGCGGTCATCGCGATGTTCGGCACCTTCCTCTTCCTGACCTACTACCTGCAGGTCGTCAAGGGCTACTCGCCGGTCAAGAGCGGGCTCTCCTTCCTGCCGATGGTGGCGGGCATGATGATCGGCTCGACGCAGATCGGGACGCGGCTGGCGACCCGTGTCCCGGCCCGGTTGCTGATAGGTCCCGGCTACGTGGTGGCCATGACGGGGATGGTCGTGCTGGCGCAAATGGAGGTCGGCGCGTCGTACGTCTCGACCGTCCTGCCGGCGCTTCTGCTGCTCGGTCTCGGCATGGGTACGACGTTCACGCCCGCCATGTCCCTGCCCACCCAGGGCATCGAGCCCCGGGACGCCGGTGTCGCCTCCGCGATGGTCAACACCTCGCAGCAGGTGGGCGGCGCGATCGGCACAGCCCTGCTGAACACGGTCGCCGCCTCCGCGACGACCTCGTACGTCAAAAACCACATCGCTGGCGCCGCGACGAAGCCGCAGCGGCAACTGATCCAGCTGCAGGGCGTGGTGCACGGCTACACCCACGCCATCTGGTTCGCCGTCGGCATGCTGGTGATCGCCACGCTGATCGTCCTGGCCCTGGTCGACGCCGGCCGCGCGGGCAGCGAGGGCGCCGACGACGAGCCGGCGGTGCCGGTGGTCGCCCACTGACGCGCCGGGTAGTCCGGCGGAAACCTGTCGTGGGGGCCTGGAGGGACCGCACAGCCACGGATACGCACCAACATCTCACCGCCATGGCGGACATGGCAGGCCGCCGAGTGGCCCTCTGCCCGGTCGGAGGGCCCCGGCTTAAGACACCCGCCCGGCAGCGGGGCGATGTGGAAGGAACATACGTTGACAGAGCAGTTGCGGCTGATGGCGGTCCACGCACACCCGGACGACGAGTCCAGCAAGGGCGCCGCGAGCATGGCGAAATACGTCGCCCAGGGCGTGGACGTCCTGGTGGTCACCTGCACCGGCGGCGAGCGCGGTTCCATCCTCAACCCGAAGCTCCAGGGCGACCCGGAGATCGAGGCCAACATTCACGAGGTGCGACGCAATGAGATGGACGCCGCGCGGGAGCTTCTCGGCGTCAGGCAGGCCTGGCTGGGGTTCGTCGACTCCGGCATGCCGGAGGGCGACCCGCTGCCCCCGCTGCCCGAAGGCTGTTTCGCACTGGAGCCGCTGGAGATGGCGGCCGAACCGCTGGTTCGGCTCATCCGCGAGTTCCGTCCCCATGTGATCACCACGTACGACGAGACCGGCGGCTACCCGCACCCCGACCACATCATGACCCACACGATCACGATGGCCGCCTTCGAGGCAGCCGGCGACCCCGATGCCTACCCGAAGTCCGGTGAACCCTGGCAGCCGCTCAAGGTGTACTACAACCACGGCATGTCGATGGCCCGGATCCGCGCCCTCCACGCCTACATGGTCGAGCACGGCCACGAGTCCCCGTACGGCGAGTGGATCGCCGCCTGGGAGAAGGAGGGCCGCGACGACCGCGAGTTCACCACACGCGTGCACTGCGCCGACTGGTTCGAGGTGCGCGACCGGGCGCTGATTGCCCACGCCACCCAGATCGACCCGGACGGCCCGTGGTTCCAGGTGCCGCTCGACGTCCAGCGCGAGGTCTGGCCGACCGAGGAATACGAGCTGGCCCGCTCGCTGGTCGACACCTCGCTCCCAGAGGACGACCTGTTCGTCGGCATCACCGCCCGCGTCACCGTCTGACCTGTCCGCTCTTGGTGGCCGATTCCAACTGTCGACGGGGGTGTACAAAGAACGGGACCTCTCTGATCGTTCCTTATTGACACAGAAAGGTGGCATTCAAAGGACCGATCCGCGCGGAGCAGTCCCGCCGGCAGACCTGAACAGGAGCGCCAGCCTGTTGCCCACGCCGGGATGACGTGTGGAGTGCGCGCGAGTTGGCTCGCTCGTCGTGGATGCCTCCCTGCTTCGTCGGCTACCCGACGCTCGATTGAGTCCCTGCGCCTTGATCACAGGGGCTGCAGTCCGACGCGTTACCCAAAGGCTGTCTTGCGAGCCCGGGCGGCCGTACGCGGGATGGGCCCGCACGCCAACCGCGGGACGACCTCGCCCTCACCTCATGACCACACGGGCCAGCCACCGGGAGTGTAAAACGTTCGGTGTAACTCCTGATCAAGGAAGATGCACCGATGACCAGCGATAACGTGACCGAGCCCGAGTCCGCTGAGGTGGCTGTGTTGCAGCCGTCGAAGTCCGTGGACGATCACCTGATCGACGAGTTTGGTGGGGCGGGCCCAGGCTGAGGGGCTCCAGCGGACAGGCGAGGGCGGGCTGTTGCAGCAGTTGACCAAGCGGCTGCTGGAGTCCGCCCTGGAAGGTGAGATCACCGACCACCTCGTCTATGACAAGCACGACCCGGCCGGCAAGAACGGCGGCAACTCCCGCAACGGCACCCGCGGCAAGACCGTGCTCACCGAGGTCGGACCGGTTGAGATTTCCGTGCCCCGTGACCGGGACGGCACCTTCGAGTGAAGATCCGCGACGGCGCCGTGGCCAGCCGGCCGATCTACGTGGCTCTGGCCGTCACTGCAGAGGGTCGGCGGGACATCCTGGGTCTGTGGGCCGACGACGGCGGCGAGGGCGCCAAGCACTGGATGCACATCCTCACCGAGATCAAGAACCGAGGCGTCAACGACGTCCTCATGCTCGTCTGCGACGGCCTCAAGGGCCTGCCCGACGCGGCGGAGACCGTCTGGCCCCGCACCACGGTGCAGACCTGTGTGGTCCACCTGCTGCGGAACTCCTTCCGCTATGCGGCCCGCCAGGACTGGGACAAGATCGCTCGTGTCCTCAAGCCCGTCTACACGGCATCGACCGAGGAGGCCGCGCTCGAGCGGTTCGCCGAGTTCGCCGGTGCCTGGGGCAAGAAGTACCCGGCGATCGTCCGGCTCTGGGAGAACGCATGGGAGGAGTTCACCCCGTTCCTCCGCTTCGACAGCGAGATTCGCCGCATCGTCTGCATCACGAACGCGCTCGAGTCCGTGAACGCCAGGATCCGCCGGGCGGTCAAGGCCCGTGGGCATTTTCCGAACGAGACCGCCGCCTTGAAGTGCGTCTACATGGCCATCATGAGCCTGGACCCCACCGGCAAAGGCCAGGCCCGCTGGACCATGCGTTGGAAGACCGCCCTGAACGCCTTCGACATCACCTTCGACGGCCGACTCTCCGCAGCCCGCCAATAACCCCAACCACCCTGGTTACACCGCTCGTGCCTGGTGAGAGGCGTTGTTCGGAGTGTAGGGCGGGGATTGTTGGTCTGGGGCGGTCTTGCCGGACTGCCCCTCCAACGAGTGGAGTCGTCGCTTGTAGTGGCAGTGGCGTGCGATGGCCTGGTGTCTGCGTCGCCAGAGCGACCAGTTCACCGTGTGGATGCGAAGCGGCCGGTCAGGTTGGGGCGGGCGGCGAGTTGCCAGGAGCCGGCGGACTTCTGCCACGGTGAGTGGGACCAGGGTGCCGGAACCGTCTCTGCATCCCCTGTGCCGCCGCCCGAGTCGCGGTGGCCGCGAGCAATGCGTGGGCGAGCATGGCCAAGGTGATGTGCCGGTACCAGCCGGTGTAGCGGCGGACCTCGTACTGGTCCAGGCCGCACTCGTTCTTCGCGGCCTGGTCGGGTAGGACCGCCACATTGCTGCGGCGGTCCCCCCTCAGAACCGTGCGGGCCCGTTGTCCGAGCACACGGCTCAAGCAAGCCCTGATG
>NZ_JARAVK010000008.1:0-84268 GCF_033792765.1 Streptomyces sp. PA03-6a
GTTGTTTTTTTTTTCAGAGCAAAAGCAGTCATCTGGGATGTAGAGAGAGTTGGTGGTGTCGGAAATGTGTATAAGCGCAAGTTGCCGGCGCGCGCCGCGGAGAGGACTTCAGCGGGACGCTGCCCGTCTTCCCCGCCGGGCCGCGTCCCGCTGAAGTCCTCCCCTCGGCGCGCGCCGGCAATCCTTGAGCGTTGTCACTCGAAAGAGCGGTGTTGCGCGTGTGAAGACGCATATCGAACAGGATTTCGATAGCGTGGGGGTCTGAACGTCACGTACCAGGGGGTGCGGCACATGGCCAGGCGCGTCGAAGTCACCGGAGCGGGCGGCCTCCCGCTCACGACGTGGGAGTACGCCGACGGGTCCGCTCCCGGGCCCGCCTCCGAGCCCGAGGAGGCGCCGCGGCCCGCCGTCCTGCTGCTGCACGGCCTGATGGGACGGGCCTCCCAGTGGGCCGGTACCGCCCGACGGCTCGCCGCCCGCCACCGAGTGGTGGCCTTGGACCAGCGCGGCCACGGACGCAGCGCCAAGCCCGAGGGGCCCTACACCCGTGACGCCTACGTGGCCGACGCCGCCGCCGTCGTCGAGCAGCTGGGGCTCGCCCCGGTCACCGTCGTGGGGCACTCGATGGGCGCCCTCACCGCCTGGCAGCTCGCCGTGCGCCGCCCGTCGCTGGTGCGGGCCGTGGTGCTGTGCGACATGCGCGCGGTGGCCCTCGGGGAGGCGAGCCAGCGCTGCTGGGAGGACTGGTTCAGGGCCTGGCCGCTGCCCTTCGCCGGTCCCGACGCGGTGCGCCGGTGGTTCGGCGAGGAGGATCCCTGGCTGGAGGGCTCCCGCCCGGCCCGCGGGGAGTTCTTCGCCGAGGTGATGGAGGAGCACGCCGACGGCTGGCGCCCGGTGTTCGAACGGCGCCACATGCTGCGCTCCCGGGAGTCCTGGATCCACGACGCCCACTGGGACGAGCTGGCCCAGGTGTCCTGCCCCGCCCTCGTCGTGCGCGGCTGGGACGGCGAGCTGGGCCGCGCCGAGGCCCAGGAGATGGTGCGCGTGCTGCCCCGGGGCTCGTACGCGGAGATCCCCGACGCCGGGCACCTCGTCCCCTGGGACCAGCCCGAAGCCTGGTACGCGGCGGTCGAGACCTTCCTGGCGGACGTCGCCGGCGTGCCGGTCTGCCAGGCCTGAGGCCCGTCCGGGCCGGCGCCCCGGCCTGCTCCGGGGGCCGTCGGCCTGGTGTCAGGCGAAGACGACCGTGCGGCGGCCGTTGAGCAGGACGCGGTGCTCGCTGTGCCACTTCACGGCGCGTGCCAGGGCCTGGCACTCCACGTCGCGGCCGATGGCGACCAGCTGCTCCGGGTTGACCCCGTGGCCCACCCGCTCGACCTCCTGCTCGATGATCGGGCCCTCGTCGAGGTCGGCGGTGACGTAGTGCGCCGTCGCGCCGATGAGCTTCACCCCGCGGGCGTGGGCCTGGTGGTAGGGCCGGGCGCCCTTGAAGCTGGGCAGGAAGGAGTGGTGGATGTTGATGATGCGGCCGGCCAGCTCCTTGCAGAGGTGGTCGGACAGGACCTGCATGTAGCGGGCGAGGACGACGAGTTGAACGTTCTCCTTCTCCACCAGGGAGAGCAGCTCCGCCTCGGCCTCGGCTTTGTTCTCCTTCGTCACCGGGATGTGGTGGAAGGGGACGTCGTAGGAGCCCGCCAGCTCCGCGAAGTCGGTGTGGTTGGAGACCACGGCCGCGATCTCCACCGGCAGCGCTCCGATGCTGGTGCGGAAGAGCAGGTCGTTCAGGCAGTGCCCGAACTTGCTGACCATGAGGATGATGCGCATCCGCTCGGCGGAGGGCGTGATCTGCCAGTCCATGGCGTAGGCGTCGGCGACGGCCGCGAAGCTGGCCCGCAGCTTGTCGGCGGTGACCGGGTGGCCCGCGGAGAAGTGCACCCGCATGAAGAACAGCCCCGTGTCGTGGTCGCCGAACTGCTGGCTGTCCTCGATGTTGCACCCGGTCATGAAGAGGTAGCTCGACACGGCGTGCACGATCCCCGCCTTGTCGGGGCACGACAGGGTGAGGATGTACTGCTGGGACTGCGGCGGCGAATCGTCGACGGCGTTCACGGGGCTAGGGTCGCACAAAGTCGCCCCGCCGTTCCAAGGCGTCCGCCAGCCGGGCGACCCTGGTGTCGTCGCAGGTGGCACCCCGCTCGCGTGCCGCGCGCGGACGGCTCAGGCCGTGCGTGTGTAGATCTTGAGGATGTCCAGTGACCGCGGCGGCGTGTCCGGGTCCTCACCGTCCCCGGTGGCCATCCGTACGTGCGCCTCGCGGGCGGCCCGCACGGCCTCGGGCCACGCATGGTGCTCCAGGTACGCGGAGACGGGAGCGTCCGCGCCCACCTGGTGGAGTATCTTCAGCACCCGCAGCACGGCCACGTCAACCAGGGCCGCCTCCTGGGAGTCCCGGAAGACGGTGCCCACGTACTTCTCCGCGGACCAGTTGTCGAGCCAGGTGTCCTCGACCAGGCGGTAGACGGCGTCGGTCACGTCGCCGTAACCCGGTTGCCCGGTGAGCCAGACCTCGCGCTGGAACACCGGGTCGCTGATCATGTGCAGCGCGGAGCGCACGTTCGTGCGCCAGCGCCACCAGGGCATGTCGTTGAGCGGCATGCCCCCCATCGTGGAGGAGCGGGTGCCACGGCGGGAAGACTTCTCCGTACTCTGCACAGTGCACGATCGTACGTGCTCCAGGGTCCACACACTCTGTTCACCCGATGGTGACCCTCCGTTCCCTTGCGTTCACCCTGGTGTTGCGACAAACGCGGAATCTTCCCATTCCATGAGTGATTGGCGTACGCGCAGAGCCGCTCCGTTCGCGTCCGCGATGGCCGGCGTCGCCCTGCTGGCAGGATGCGGCACGCTCCCAGGGGGGACGGGTGGCACCACGGGCCCGGTCGTCGTCATGACATGGGCTCCGGAGAACACCGGCGCGACCAACATGCCCGGCATGCCCGGCATGGCCAAGGCCTTCGCCAAGTACGTCAACGCCCGCGGCGGCATCGCCGGCCGGGAGCTGAAGGTCATCACCTGCAACGACCACAACAGCGCCCTCGGCGTCGGGGACTGTGCCCAGCGCGCCGCCGACGAGGGCGCGGTCGCCGTCGTCGGCTCCTACAGCCAGTTCGGCGCCGCCTTCACCTCCACGCTGGAGGCCGAGGGCATCCCGTACCTCGGCGGCTACGGCATCACCCAGGACGAGTTCGAGAGCCCGCTCTCCTACCCCGTCAACGGCGGCCTGCCCGCGCTGATGGCCGGGGCCGGCCGTCAACTGGCGGGCAAGTGCGACAGGGTGAGCCTCATACGCCCCGACACCGCCGCGGGCGACCTCTTCGCACGCTTCCTCGACGCCGGCCTGCGCGACGAGGGCCGCACCAGCGCCACCGACCTGCGTGCCCCCGAGGACGCCACCGACTACAACGGGATCTCCCGGCGGGCGATCGGCAGCAACAACCCCGGCGACTGCGTGAGCGCCGCGCTCGGCGACAAGACCGCCACCTTCTTCGACGCCTTCCGCCGGACGACCACCACCGACCCGGCCACCGGCCTGGACGACGGCCCCAAGGCCCAGATCGCCTCCGTCCTCGGCAGCGTCCAGCAGTCCACCCTGGACAGCACCGGCGGCAGCAACAGCCCGCTGGAGGGTGCGTTCGTCACCGGCTGGTACCCGCCGGCGTCCGACTCGCGCTGGGCGCTGATGCGGAACACGATCAAGAGGTACGCCTTCGGCGACAACAGCATCGACCCGAACGACCCGGGCGTGCAGACCACGTGGATCGCCTACACGGCCCTCGCCGAGGTCGTCGAGAAGATGGGCAAGGACCAGGCGGTCACGGCCCCGTCGCTGAAGCAGGCGCTGGACGAGGCGCACGACGTCTCCACCGACGGCCTCACGCCCCCGCTCGGCTGGCGCGAGCAGGACACGGCCTCCATCATCGACCAGCCGCGCCTGGTCAACGGCCGGATCACCTTCCAGAAGGTCGAGAAGGGCCGACTGGTCGCCGCGCGCAAGGGCTTCGTGGACGTGACGAAGACGCTGGAGAACGCCCCGGGCTGACGGGCGCCAGGGGTTCCATGGCGCGAGTGGGAGCGGGAGCGGAAGCGCCGACGGCCACGGCCGTCGGCGCTTCATGTCCCCCGGGGCCGGGATCCGTTCCCGGGGGCCCTTCGTCTCAGAGCTGACCGCCCTGGTGCTGCGTCAGCCCGTACTTCTTCGCGATGGGGTTCCACAGCGCCGCCGCGCGCGATTTCGCCTGCGTTGCGGTGCCGCTCTGGGTGTTGCCCGCCGCGTACTGGTCGGTGTGGCGCGCCTGGCCGTGACGGCAGAGCTTCTTGCCGGCCTTGAGCTGGTCGGCCCAGGCCGCGTAGTGGTTGTCGGCGGCCGCGGAGGCCGTCCACGCCTTGTTGAGGGCGTCGGTGAGGTCCTGGTGGTCGGGGAGCTGGTCCACCGGCAGCGACTTCAGTTGCGTCATCAGGTCGTTGCGCTGCTGCGCGGCGGCCCGCAGGTCGGCGGCCGCCCCGTCCAGGTTCCGGCAGCCCTTGATGCCGGCGACCGCGTTGATCACGGAGGTCCGGTTGCTGCCGCTCGTCTTGAGCAGCGCCTCAAGCCCCTTGGCCTGCTCCTCCGCCGCGCCCTCGTCGCCTCCCCCGGAGGAGGCCGGGGACGAGGCGCTCGACGAGGCCGACGGGGACTGGGCCGCGGCGGGGTCGTCGTCCCCGCCGCTCATCAGGGCGCCCGCGAGGAGACCGGCGACGGCGCAGCCGCCGACGACGATGCCGATCAGCGCCGCCGGGGTGAGCTTGCGACGGGCCGGGGCGGGCTGGTCGTAGTCGTAGGACGGCTGCGGCACGTAGGCGGGCTGCTGACCGTAGGCGGGCTGTGCGTAGTCCGGGGACGCCGCGTAGCCGGGCTGCTGCGGGGGCGGGTTGTCCTGGCGGTACAGGTGCCCGAAGTCGTCGTGGGGCTGCTGTGCCGGGAGCATCGCGTCGTGACCCTGGTGACCCTGGTGACCCTGGGGGTCGTGCGGATAGCCGTAGCCGGGGGCCTGCTGCGGGGCCGGCGCGTCCTCGAAGCGCGGCAGGTGCTGGGTCGCGTCCGCGTCGGCCGGGGTGCCCGGGCGTACGCCGTACGGGGCGGCACCGGGCATCGGGTAGGGCGGCAGGACCTGTGTGGCGTCCGCCACGGGGCCGGGCTGGAACTGGGGCGCCGGGGGCTGCTGCGGCTCGTGGGCCGGCATGGGCGGCCGGGCCTGCGGGTACGGCGGGAAGAGCTGCGTCGCGTCGGTGTCCGGGAGGGACTGATGCGGGGGGCCGTACGCCTGGGGCTGCTCGCCCCACGGCTGCCCGGCCGCGGGGCCGGAACCCCAGGCCGCGGTCGCTCCCGGGCCGGGTATGCCCCCGTCCGCGGGCAGCACCACGCCCTCGTGCACCTCCGGATACGCCTCGTCACCGCGTCCGCCGTGCATCACCGGTACCTCTGCCTTCTCCGTCGCTACGGAATCGTCGGCTCACGCTACCGGGTCTGCTTCGGACGTCACCATGCCGCGGTGGGTCCGGCGGGATCCGGGGGGCCGCCCCGTCGCAGAACAGGGTGCCCCTACCGGTGGATTGATGTCGTTCCTGTAACGATTCGCGGGACGGGGGCGTGCGACGCCCCCGCCCCCGTGTCGTCACGCCGCCAGTTCCTCCTCCTCCAGGCGGGCGTCGAACTCCCGGACGGCGCTCTCCGCCGCGTACGGCTGCAGGCGCAGGCGGAGGTCGTCGAGGTACTCCGCGCCGCGGGTGGTGCGCAGCGTGGCCAGCAGTTCGACGGCCTGGGCGCCGGTGTGGCAGGCCTGCTCGACCTCCCGCTGCTGGACCTGGGCCTGGGCGAGCAGGAGCAGGCCGATCGCGCGGCGGCGGGCCTTGTCCGGGGCGTGTCCGGCCAGCGCCTCCTCGGCGCGGCGGACCGCCTGCGGCGCCTGGTTGAGGTCGCGGTGGCAGTGGGCGAGCTCGTCGGCGAGGTAGGCCGGTCCGAAGTGCCGGATCCAGTCGGGGTCGTCGCCCGGTTCGGAGCGCTCCAGCGCCTCCACGGCCTGCCCCGCGACGGCGCCGCAGGCCCGTGCATCACCCATCAGCGCGTGGCCGCGCGCCTCCGCGGCGTAGAACATGGCCTGTGCGGTGGCGGTGACCTGACCGCGGGCGCCCTCCTGGGCGGCGCGGGCGAGTTGGGCGATCTCGCGCGGGGTGCCGAGCTGCGCGGCGAGGTGGCTCATCCCCGCGGCGAGGACGTAGCCCCCGTACGCGCGGTCCCCCGCCGCCTGGGCCAGCCGCAGCGCCTGGATGTAGTAGCGCTGCGCCAGGCCGGGTTGGCCGGTGTCGACGGCCATGTAGCCGGCGAGTTCGGTCAGCCGGGCGACGGCGGAGAAGAGCTGACGGCCCGTCGCCTCCCGGTAGGAGCCGGCGAGGAGCCCGGAGACCACGCTGTTGAGGTAGTGCACCACCACGGGGCGCACATGACCGCTGCCGAAGCGGTGGTCGAGTTCGTTCAGCGCCCGGGTGGTCGCCCGTACCGCCTCGACGTCGGACATGCCGACACGCTGCCCGCCGGCGCGGGCGACCTGGGCGTCGGCCCGGGTGATCAGCCAGTCCCGGCTGGGCTCGACCAGGGCCGAGGCCGCCACGGTGGAGCCGGTGAGGAAGTCCCGGCGGCCGACGTCGCTCCGCCACAGCTCGCAGACCTGCTCGATCGCGCCGAGCACGGTGGGCGAGAAGTGCAGGCCGACACCGGTGGCCAGGTTCTTGCCGTTGGCCATGCCGATCTCGTCGATGGTGACGGTGCGGCCCAGCTTCCGGCCGATGGCCTCGGCGATGATCGCCGGTGCCCTGCCCCGCGGTTGCTGGCCGCGTAGCCAGCGGGCCACGGAGGTCTTGTCGTAACGCAGGTCGAGGCCGTGCTCCGCGCCGCACATGTTGACCCGGCGGGCCAATCCGGCGTTGGAGCAGCCTGCCTCCTGGATCAGTGCCTGCAGCCGTTCGTTCGGCTGGCGTGCGACGAGCGGTCGTGCGGCCATGGGCTCCCCCTCACAGCTGCCGCTTTCGGGACCTCAAGATCCCTTCCCGAAGATCCCTTCCCGGTACGCGCCACTCAAATTCGCCGCAAAGGACATAATTTGCGGTGGGATGCATGCCTACACACCCAAGGGTGACTACCCGGATGCCGGACCTCCCCCTACCGCGCGCCCCCACCAGTGCTCCCGTGCGCCCGGCATGAGCCGCGAGGCCGGGACGTCACTGCCCGTAACCCGCGCTGGGCAGCGCAGTTGTGAAGGTCGTGGAAGACACCGTGGAACACACCATCGCTGCCCCGCCGCGGATCGCCGGCCAACTCCTCGAAGCCGCCGTCGGGTACGCGGAGGAGCGGCACTGGGACGTGCTGCCCGGTGCCTGGCTCGTCGAGGACGACGCCGCGGGCCGCGGCGGCCCGCGCACCCCGCGCTGTTCCTGCGGCGACACCGCCTGCCCGGCGCCCGGGGCGCACCCGACCGGGCCCGGCTGGGTCGGTGAGGCGAGCGGGAGCGGAGCCACGGTACGCAGGATGTGGCTGCGCCAGCCCCATTCGTCGGTCCTGCTCCCCACCGGACGCACCTTCGACGCCATCGAGGTCCCGGAGGACGCCGGTTGCCTCGCGCTGGCCCGCATGGAGCGCATGGAACTGCCGCTCGGCCCGGTGCTCGGGACCCCGTCCCGCCGGATGATCTTCTTCGTACTGCCCGGAGCCGGCGCGAAGGCGCCGGATCTGCTGCGCCGGCTCGGCTGGGCGCCCTCCTCGCTCGACCTGGTGGTGCGCGGCGACGGTCACTGGGTCCCTGCCCCGCCCACGCGGCTCGGCACGGGCGGGGTCGTCCAGTGGGTGCGCCGGCCCACGGCCCTCAACCGGTGGCTGCCGGACACCGAGGAACTGATCTCCCCCCTCGCCTACGCCTGCGGACGCTAGCCGGGCCCCACCCCCGTCGGCATAGGCTGGGCGGATGCCGAATGCATCCGTCGCGCCCGCCGTACGCGTCCATGGACTGTGGAAACGCTTCGGGCAGCAGATCGCCGTCGCCGGGATCGATCTGACCCTGCCCGCGGGGCACTTCGTGGGGATCGTCGGACCCAACGGCGCGGGCAAGACCACGACCCTGTCGATGGTGACGGGCCTGCTGCGGCCCGACGACGGCCTCATCGAGGTCGGCGGTGCCGACGTCTGGCGCGACCCGGTCGCCGTCAAGTCCCGCATCGGCGTCCTGCCCGAGGGGCTGCGGCTCTTCGAGCGGCTCACCGGCCGCGAACTGCTGGCGTACACGGGCCGGCTGCGCGGCATCCCGGGCGCGGAGACCGACCGCCGGGCCGCCCAGCTGCTCGACGTCCTCGATCTGGCCGGCGCCGCCAACAAGCTCGTCGTGGACTACTCGACGGGCATGCGCAAGAAGATCGGCCTGGCCGCGGCGCTGCTGCACAATCCCGAAGTGCTCTTCCTGGACGAGCCCTTCGAGGGGGTCGACCCCGTCTCCGCCCAGGTCATCCGCGGGGTGCTGGAGCGCTACACCGGCTCCGGGGCGACCGTCGTCTTCTCCTCGCACGTCATGGAGCTGGTGGAGAGCCTGTGCGACTGGGTGGCGGTGATGGCCGCCGGCCGGATCGTGGCCCAGGGCCCGCTCGCCGAGGTCCGCGGGCAGGCGCCGACGCTGCAGGACGCCTTCCTGACCCTGGTGGGCGCCCGGGACCGCGGCCCGGGGCAGGACCTGGACTGGCTCGGCGGGGCGAACGCTCCGGCGGCGCGGGGCGCCGGGCAGGGCGGGCACGGCGGAGGCGGCGCGGACGGCGGGGACGGGCCGGCCGGGGCGAGCCGGTCGTGACGGGCACCTTCGTACGGCTCAAGCTGTCGGTCCTCCGCAACGGGTTGCGGCAGTCGACGGGCCGCCGGGTCGGCTGGATCATCGGCAGCCTGGTGTCGCTGCTCTACGCGCTGGGCCTGGGCGTGGGGCTGGTCGCCCTGCGCGGGAACGACTACGCGCCCTCGGCGGCCATCGGCGTGGCGGTCGTGCTCGGGGTCGGCTGGGCCGCCATGCCGTTGTTCGTCTTCGGCGGCGACGACACCCTCGACCCGACCCGGCTGGCGATGCTGCCGTTGCGGCCGCGGCCGCTGATCCGGGCGCTCCTGGTGTCCTCGCTGGTCGGCGTCGGGCCGCTGCTCACGTTCCTGGTGGTGGTCGGCGCGGCGGTGTCCGTCGTGGCGGGGGCCGCCTCGGCGGTGGCGGCGGTGATCGCGGTGCCGCTCACCGTGCTGCTGTGCGTGGCCCTGTCGCGGGCCGTCGCCGCGGCCAACACCCGGTTGCTGACCAGCCGCAAGGGACGCGACCTGGCGGTGCTCAGCGGCCTGCTGGTCGCGGTGGGCGCCCAGTTGGTCAGCCTGGGCGCCAACGCGCTCACCTCCGGGCACGGCCTGGAGCGGATCGACGCCCTCACCTCGGTGCTGCGGTGGCTGCCGCCGGCGTCGGCGCTGGACGCGGTGCGGTCGGCGGGGGAGGGCGCGTACGGGCTGGCGGTCGCCGAACTCGCCTGGACCGGGGCCGTGCTGGGGCTGGTGCTCGTGTGGTGGCACCGCAGTCTGGACCGGCTCATGACCCGCCCGGACGCCTCCACCGTGCAGGCGGGCCCGTCGAGGGTCCGGGAGACCCGGTTCCGGCTGCTCCCCGAGGGGCGCACCGGCACCGTCATGGAGCGCCAGTTCCGCTACGCCTGGCGTGATCCGCGGACCAAGGCCGCCTGGGCCACCGCCCTGGCCCTGGGGCTGCTGCTGCCGCTCGTCTCGGCGGTCCAGCAAGGCAGCGTCTACACCGCCTGCTGGGCGGCCGCACTGCTCGGGCTGCAGATGTACAACCAGTTCGGCATGGACGGCTCCGCCTTCTGGACGGTCGCGGCGACCGTCTCCTCCCGCACGGACGCGTACGCGGAACTGCGCGGGCGGGCCCTGGCGATCGCGGTGGTGGGCGTCCCGTACGTGGCCGTCGTGACCATCGGCGCGGCCTTCCTGCTGGGGCGGGCCGACGCGGCGGCCGAGACGCTCGGGCTCTCCTTCGCGCTGCTGGGGGCGCTGATCGCCACCGGCGCCTGGGCGAGCGTGCGCTTCCCGTACTCCATGCCGCAGGAGAACCGCTTCGGCAGCGCCGCCGCGCCGGGCCAGGGGAGCCTGGCCTGGCTCAGCCTCGCCGGGGGCGCAGCGACGGGCGCGGTGATCACGCTTCCCGTGCTCGGCGTACTGATCTGGCTCCACGTCTCGGGGCGGCACGGCGCGCTGTGGCTCGTCCTGCCGCTGGGCTGCCTCTACGGGGCCGCGTTCGCGTTGCTGGGGGTCCGCACGGCGGCGCCCCGCCTGCTGGGCCGCCTGCCGGAGGTGCTGACGGCGGTGAGCAAGGGGTAGCCGCCGCCCGGCAGGTTCCGTGCGGCCCGGGGCCCAGGAGACACGGCCTAGAGGCGTGACAACGATGCCGTGGCGTGCAGGACGTCCCGGATCGCGGCGTGGTCCCCGTCGCGCCCGGCGGCGACGCGGCCGGGCGCGATGTGGCCCGCGGCCAGCTGGCAGAAGTCGAGCTGGTCGACGGCGATCTCGGCGACCACCGTCTCCGGGGTGCCGATCGCGCCGGGCGAGTCCAGCGAGATGTACCAGTGGCCGCCGCCGGAGCCCTCGACGTGGAGGTCGAGGGTACGGCCGGGCGCACCGGCCCGTACGAGACGGGCGGTGGACTCGGCCCGCCCCGCCTGGCGGAGCGCGGCCAGGGCGGTGGGCAGCATCCGGGCCGCGAGGTCGATCATGCGGTTGAGGTGCGGCGCCGCGGGCGGTCCGTACTCGGGGTAGTCCAGGGCCTGCGCGATGTCCTCGGCGTGGATCCAGCACTCGAAGGCGCGGTCGATCAGGGCGTCCCGCATCGGCACGACGGCGTCGGTGAAGTCCACGGGCAGCCCGCCGGTCGCGGAGCCGGCGAAGGACAGCGTCCGCACGATGTCCCGGGTCTGGGTGCGCCACTTGTTGCGGACGAAGGCGTGCGTGTGGCGGCGGCAGCGCTCCCCGGCGAGTTCGGTGCGCTCCAGTCGTGTGCGGGGCGCACCGGGGCCGAGCGGGTCGTCGAGGCCGAGCGCGGTGGCCACGACCCCGTCCACCGAGCCGAGATGGGCGAGGACGCCGCAGAGCGTCAGCTCGCGCGACCCGCCCGCCCAGACCAGCTTGACGGGCATGTCCCACTCGGGTTCGCCGAGGTCGGCGAGGAGCGCGTCGAGGCGCGCGGTCTCGGCGTCGTACGGCGCGGCCCATCCGGGGACGGGGATACGGGCCGGGCGGCGGCCCAGGCAGCCCTCCAGGACGCGGGCGCGCAGCAGCGGGTCGAGGTCGAGGGACTCCTCCTGGTGCAGCAGGCCCACCGCGCGGCGCAGCCGCACCGCCTCCTCGGCGCAGGGCGCGCAGTCGGTGAGGTGGACCTCGACGGCGCCGGCCTCGTCACGGGAGCAGGCCGACAGTGCCCACGCGCCGAGCAGGGAGCGCAGCACGCGGTGGTCGTACTCCGGGGGTCCGGACCGCACGGGCGCCTTCGCCGCTTCTCGCTCCGGCTCGCGCGCCGTCTTCGCCGCCTCGTGCGCGGGCACGTCCGGCGAGGGCGGGGGCGCGGCGGGCACGGCCTCGGGCAGCGGGCCGTCCTCGGCGGCGCCGCGGGGCATCGGCACACGGGGCAGGTTGGTCCCGGGCGGGGGAGTCTCGCCGTTCTCGGCCGGTCCGTTCACAGGGACCTTCCCTGGGGCGAGGAGTCCTGCGCGGCGGTGGACAGCAGCTGCAGCCCGAGCCGGAGGCGGCGGCGCGCCTCGTCCTCGGTGACCCCGAGGTCGGCGGCGGCCTCGCGGTAGTCCATGCGGCGGCGGTAGGCGAGGTCGAGGGCCAGGCGCAGGGGTTCGGGCATGGAGGTCACGATGTAGTCGGCGCGGGCGGCCGTCGAGGCCTCGCGGACCCTGGCCTCGACCTGCTCCGGGGTGCCGGCGCCGCGGGTCTCCGACTGGCGCAGCCGGTGGACGGCCTGGCGCTGGGTGAGGCCGGCGACCCAGGAGCGCAGCGAACCCTGCTTGGGGTCGTAGGCGTCCGGGTTCTCCCAGATGTAGCCGAAGACCTCACGGGTGATCTGGGCGGCGGCCTCCTCGTCGTCCATGACGCGGTGGGCGAGGCTGTGCACGAGGGAGGCGTAGCGGTCGTACAGCTCGCCGAGCGCGGCCTCCTCGCCGCGCGCGAGCCGCTGTTGCATCTTGCGGTCCCAGCGGGGTGGTGCGGATGCCGCCATCGCGTCTCCCCCTTTGTCACCGTCGTCCTACTACGGTCGCACTGCCTCGGATCGAATGTATCCGCCGATTGCTGCCACGTACGACGCCTTGAGGCAAGCTTCTGCCATAACTGATCGATTCTGGTAATGCGTTATCCGGGTGTGACCGGAAGATTGCGGGGAAGCGGCTCAGGCGGGGCATAGGGTCTGTACGACCGCTGCCGGGAGAAGGGCCAGACAGTGGCATTGCAGGTGGTGCAGGACGAACGGGACGGTTGGGTGGTCCTGACCGTTTCGGGGGAAATGGATCTCGTGACCGCGCCGGTGGTGCGCCAGCACGTGCACGACGCGGTGGCCGACGGGCGCCACAGTGTGGTGCTGGACCTGGCCGGGGTCCACTTCTGCGACTCCAGCGGTGTGGGTGTGCTGATCGCCGCCCGGCGGCTGATGCGGTCCTGTGCCGGGCAACTGCGCCTGATCCTCCCGCGGAACAGCCCCTCCGACGGTGTCGCGCACGTCAACCGGGTGCTGGCCGCGCTCGGCGTGCGCCGGCTCTTCGAGGTCTTCCCCGATCTCGAGGCCGCCACCGACGACACGGCCCGGCCGCTGTCGGCCTAGACCGTCCTTCCGTGCCACCCAGGGGCGCGGGCCCGTCAAGTGCCGTGTGAGCACTCTCACATCCCACGTCCGCTTCGTCCATGAAGGGCCTGTGGGCGCCCGATTGTGAGCTGCCGGGCGAAATCTGCGGAGGATGCACCTTTCGCCGGACCTCCGCCCGGGTTACCTTCGTGCGCAGAAAACGTGTTCAAGGTTCTGTCCGGCGGGTGGGGGCGTTCGTACGGAGGTCTCCACTGCCCATGCTCGATCTCGCGGGTGCCTGGGACCACCTCTCGTGGTCCTTGCGTCATGTGCACTGGTACGGAGTGGCCGTCGGGTCCCTCCTCGCCGTCAAGCTGCTGCTCTCCATCCGCCGGCGCCGCCGTCCTGAGCTCGCGTTCGACAAGCCGGTGACCCGGCTGCGCATCCACGGCGTGATCACGGTCTACAACGAGGCCCCGGCGATGCTGCGCGGCTGCCTGGAGTCGGTCCTCGCGCAGACCCTGCTGCCGCACTCCCTCACCCTGGTCGACGACTGCTCCAAGGACCACTCGGCGCGTGCCCTGGTCGAGGAGATGCGCCCGCAGTTCCAGCGCGCGGGGGTCCGCCTCGACTTCGTCCGCTTCCCCGGCAACCGCGGCAAGCGCCACGGCCTCGCCGCGGGCTTCCGGCAGGAGCCGCTCGCGGACGTGTACCTGTGCATCGACTCCGACACGCTGCTCGACCGGCACGCCGTCGCGGAGCTCGCCCGGCCCTTCGCCAAGCGCCGGGTCCAGTGCGTCACCGGGCTGGTGCTCGCCCACAACCGCGGCACCAACCTGCTGACCCGCCTCATCGACATGCGCTACGTCAACGCCTTCCTCGGCGAGCGGGTCGCCTACTCCCGCCTCGGCTCGGTGCTCTGCGCCTGCGGGTCGCTGGCCATGTACCGCGGGTGGGTCGTCCGCAAGCACCTCGACGACTTCCTCGACCAGCGGTTCCTCGGCCGCCCGGCGACCTTCGGGGACGACCGGCGCCTGACGTACTACTGCCTCACCGAGGGGCTCTCCCTGATCCAGCCGTCGGCCGTCGGCTACACCGACGTCCCCGAGCGCCTCGGCCACTACGTGCGCCAGCAGATCCGCTGGGGCAAGTCGTTCATCCGCGAGGGCTTCCTGCTCCTCGCCAAGTTCCGGCTGCACCGCATGTACTGGTGGCTGAACCTCGTCGAGCTGGTCACCTGGGTCGCCTTCACCGCGGGGCTGCTCGCGGCGCTCGTGGCGGTCCTGATGCACCCGCAGGGCTGGACGCTGCTGGCCGGCTACCTCGCCTACATGTGCGTCATGGCCTGGGTCCGGTCCGTCCACTACCTGCGCGGCGCCGCGCAGGTGAGGATCGTCGACCGGGTGGGGACGTTCCTCGCCGCCCCGCTGTACGCCCTGCTCAACATCGGGTTGCTGCTGCCGCTGCGACTGTGGTCCCTGGCGACGCTGCGGCGCACCAACTGGGGCACCCGGACCCGGATCGAGGTCGGCGGTGCCCACGACGACATCGCCTTCCAGCCCCATCCGCAGCCCCACCTCCCGCGCCAGCGCCGGGAGACGGCCCCACCGGCGGTCGGCGCCGTCGCGCCCGTGCGCGACGCCGCCTCGTAGGCGGCGCCCGCGTTCCGCCGCCGGTCCGACCGGATCCCGCAGACCGCATGGCGTGCCCTCGGCATCGCCCCTCCACCGCGCTAGGAGCTTCCCCGTGGGTTCTGCCCGCCCCTCCGTCCGCCCCTCCGTCCGGTCCGACCGGCTCGTACCCTCGGGGCGCGGGAAGCGGCGCCACCCCGTGTGGAGGGTGGTCGGGTACCTGCTGCTCTCGGTCGCCGTCGGCGCGGGCGTCACGGCGCTGTACCCCGTGTGGCGTGAGGCACATGGGCCGCCCCCGGAGCTCACCGTCCGCTACAAGGCGGGCACGCCGGCGTCGGCCGCCACGGCCCGGCCGTGGCTGGAGGTCGTCAACACCTCGGACCACCGGGTGCGTCTGGCCGACGTGGCGGTCCGGTACTGGTACACGCAGGACGGCGGCTCCCCGTACGCGTTCAACTGCGTCCAGGCCTCGGTGGGCTGCCCGAACGTCGACGGGAGGACCGTCGCCATGGACCGTCCGGCCCCGGCCGCCGACCACTACCTCGAGCTCACCTTCACGAAGGCCGCGGGCACCCTGGCCCCGGGCGCGAAGAGCGGGGCCATCGGGGTGCAGCTGTACCGTCCCGGCGGGAAGGTGGACCAGCGCGACGACCGGTCGTTCAGCCCCGCCCACGACACCTTCCAGGCGTCGAAGCTGGTGACCGGCTACCTGGACGGCAGGCACGTCTGGGGCGACGAGCCCGGCGGCGACGTCACCACGTCCCCCCGGGGCCCGGCCGCAGCCGCGGCACGGCCCGCGCCGCCCTCCGGGATCGTCTTCGACGACTTCCGGTACAGCGGCCCCCGGGACCCTGCGCTGCGCGCCCACGGCTGGCTGGTGCGCACCAGCGGGGGCGGTCCCGGCATCCACGACACGTGGTCGGCGGGAGGCGTCAGCTTCCCCGCGGACGGGGACGCGCTGGGCGGCCAGGTCCTGCAGCTGCGCGCCGCCACTGACGGGACGAAGCGCGGCACCACCCAGGCCGAGGTGCACACCACCGGCACGGAATTCCTGACCGGGACCTTCGCCGCCCGGATCCACTTCGCGGACGAACCGGCGAGCGGCCGCAACGGCGACCACGTCAACGAGACCTTCTACATGATCTCGCCCCACCACCACGCCGAGTACAGCGAGCTCGACAACGAGTACCAGCCGAACGGGGGCTGGGGCGCCCCCGGCCCGAGGCTCGACACGACGACCTGGCGCAGCGCGAGGGAGGGTGACCGGGTCACCCGGGCCACGACGTCCAGCCTCAAGGGGTGGCACACGCTGGTCACCACGGCAGCTCACGGCGTGGTGACCTACAGCCTCGACGGGCACGAGCTGTTCCGGACCGGGGGCAAGTACTACCCGACCCAGAACATGTCCGTGAACTTCAACGCCTGGTTCGTGGACCTTCCGTTCGCGGGCAAGCGCACCTGGGACATGAAGGTCGACTGGTTCTACCACAACGCCAGGAAGGCCCAGTCCCTGGCGGAGGTGGATAAAGCGGTCGACGGCCTCGCCGCGGGCGGCACGGGCTACGTGAACACGGTCCGCAAGCCCTGAGCCGGTACGGCGGCGAGGCCGGCCGGGGTCAGGAGTCGGCCGGAGCCGGGCCCAGCGTGGTGGTGCCGATCGCCGCGCGGTGGCCCAGGCCCGTCCGGTAGGCGTCCAGCGCGGCCTCCACCCGGCCGGACCGGCGCAGCAGGTCGCCCAGCAGCCGGCAGATGTCCGCCAGGTCTCCGGCGGCTCCCGCGCGTTCCAGCAGCGCCAGGGCGGACACGTAGTGCTCCTCCGCGGCCTCCGGGTCACCGCGCTCCTCCGCCAGCAGCCCGAGCAGCCGGTGCGCCCCGCCGGCGTGGACGGCGCCGCGCCACGGGCCCAGCTCGTCCAGCAGCCGGGTCAGCAGCTCCTCGGCCTCGGCGGGTTTCCCGCGCCGCCGGAGCACGTCGGCGAGCTCCACCTCGACCTGCACCGTGAACAGCACGGACCGGCCGGCGGACAGCATGTCGCGGGCGGTGCGCAGCTCGCGCTCGGCCTGCTCCAGGTCGCCGTCCTGGGAGTGGACGTAGCCGCGCATCCAGTGGCAGTGGGCCAGGTCCGTGTGCAGCTCCAGCCGCTGGAACAGCTCCTGCGCCTTTGCCAGGGAGGCCTCGGCCTCGCCGGTACGTCCCGCGACGATCAGGGTGCGGGCGATGCTGCGGTGCATCTGGGCGACCAGGGCCGGATCGCCCGCCCCGGGGGCGAGGTTGAGCGCTTGCTCGGCGGCGTGGGCGGCCCGGGCGTAGGCGCCCAGGTCGGTGTACGGCCCGATGGCCGCGATGTGCAGCATCAGCAGGGCGTCGGGGTCGGGCCGGGCGCCGTCCGACACGGTCTGCCGTTCGAGCCGGGTGATGCCCTCCTCCAGCAGGTGGGAGGCGTACCGCACCTCGCCCGCCAGCAAGTGGGACACGGCCCGGCCGCGCAGTGCCGCGGCGCGCCGGGCGTCGGGGGCCGCGGGGTCCGCGTCGAGCAGCCGCTCGGCGGTCTCGAAGTGGAGCCGGGCCTCGGCGAGTTCGCCCGCGTCGAGGGCGGCGTCTCCCAGCCTGAGCAGTTCGAGGGGATCCTGCGGGCCGTCCTGCGGGCCGCTTTCCGGACCTGTGCCGGGACCTTCGTCCAGGCCGTCCCGCGCCCGGTCCTGGCCGTCCTGTGTGCCCACCGTGAACCTTCCCCTTTGGAACTCTTGCGGAGGAGGGTACGCGGCTTTGCGCCGGACGTGCCTCACGCTTTCGTAAAGCGCTCCCTGAGCTTGTACTTGAGGACCTTGCGCAGGGTCTCGTTCCGGGGCAGCACCTCCACCACCTCGAGCTGTTCGGGCAGTTTGTGGACGGCCAGGCCCGCCTCGCGGAGGAAGGCCGTGACCTCGGCGAGGGTGAGCGGTCCGGCGTCCGGCGGCTGCTCGACGACGGCGCAGACGCGTTCCCCGCGCTGGGGGTCGGGCAGGCCGATCACGGCGGCGTCGGCGACGCCGGGGTGGGCGTAGAGGAGTTCCTCGATCTCCTTGGCCGAGACGTTCTCACCCTTACGGATGATGATGTCCTTGAGGCGCCCGGTGAGGACCAGGTAGCCGTCCGGGGTGAGCCTGCCGACGTCCCCGGTCCGCAGGAAGCCGTCGGCGTCGAAGGCCTGTTTGGTCAGTTCCGGGTCGGTGTAGCCCTGGCACACGGCCTCACCGCGCAGCAGCACCTCGCCGTCGTCGGCGATGCGTATCTCCATGGAGGCGGGCGGGCGGCCCTCGGTGGTGGCGAGCCGGTCGACGGGGTCGCGCGGCGAGCCCATGGTGATCATGGGGGCCTCGGTCATGCCGTAACCGTGCGCGAGGGCGCAGCCGAGGTCGCGGACCACCTCGTGGTAGAGCTCGGGCGGCTTGGGGGCGCCGCCACCGGACAGCAGGCGCAGGGTGGGGATGATCCTGCTCCCCGCGGGCTGCTTGCGCTGCTCGGCGAGGAAGAGGGAGTAGAAGGCGGTGCTGCCGCCCGCCATGGTGACCTCGTGCCTGCGGTAGGCCTCCAGGGACCCAGGGAGCGAGAAGTGCTCCAGCAGCAGGGCCGGGAAGCCGCACAGGAGCAGCATGACCAGGTAGTCGGGGCCGCCGATGTGCGCGTACGGGAAGGCGACGGAGCCGACGTCGTCCGGGCCGAGCTCCAGGGCGAGGGCGAGGCAGGAACCGCCGGCGATGAGGCTGCGGTCGGTGTGCAGCACGCCCTTGGGCTCGGAGGTGGTGCCGGAGGTCCAGTAGATCCAGCGGACCTGCGTGCCGTCGGAGGGCGGGGCGGGGAGGGAGTCCGGGTCGCCGTCGGGCAGGGAGTCGTAGGCCTCCAGGACGTCGCGCGCGCCGAGGCGGCGCGCCATCGCGGTGTGGTCGAAGCCGCGCCATACGCCGGGGACGGCGAAGAGGCCGGGGCCTGTCTGGCGCAGGATGTGGCCGACCTCGTGGTCGCGGTAGAAGGGCATGACCGGGGTCTGCACGGTGCCCAGCCGGGCGAGGGCCGCCGACAGGACCACCGTCTCGATCCGGGTCGGCAGCTGCCAGGCCACCGCGGTGCCGGGCCGGATGCCGCGGGCCTGCAGCCCGGCGGCGACCCGTTCTGCGCGATCGCGCAGCTGCCCGAAGGTCAGCCGGCGGTCGTCGGTGTCGAGCAGCGCCGGGGCGTCGGGGGTCAGGGCGGCCCGCCCTTCGATGAGCGCCCAGAGGGTCGGCGAGTCGCCCAGGCTTCGCATCTCTTCTCCTCCCGGTCAGTGATCTGACGTCACGTCAGATCCAGTCGCCCGGAGCGTAGGCGCCCGGCCGGGTGTGGTCCAGGGTCCGCGCGTCGCCGATGGACGCTCCGGGGCGGCGGGCGTACTGTGAATCTGACGGTCCATCAGATTCAAGGAAGGGCGGGGAGCGATGGAACTGCCCCGGATCATCAGCGTCGACGACCACGTGATCGAACCCGCACACCTCTTCGAGACCTGGCTGCCGGCGAAGTACCGGGACCGCGGGCCCCAGCCGCTGACCGCCGGGATCGGGGAGCTCGCCTACATCGGCGGGAAGTACCAGATCACGATGGACCCGGACGGCCCGCCGACCGACTGGTGGATCTACGAGGACCTGAAGTTCCCCTACAAGAGGAACATCGCCGCCGTCGGCTTCGACCGGGACGAGATGACCCTGGAGGGCATCACCCGCGAGGAGATGCGGCGTGGCTGCTGGGACCCCAAGGCCCGGCTCGCCGACATGGACCTCAACCACGTCGAGGGCTCGCTCTGCTTCCCCACCTTCCCGCGCTTCTGCGGTCAGACCTTCGCCGAGGCCAAGGACAAGGAGGTCGCCCTCGCCTGCGTCCGCGCCTACAACGACTGGATGGTCGAGGAGTGGTGCGGGGACAGCGGCGGCCGGCTGATCCCGCTCTGCCTGATCCCGCTGTGGGACGTCGGCCTGGCCGTCGCCGAGATCCGCCGCAACGCGGACCGCGGGGTGCGGGCCGTCACCTTCAGCGAGATCCCGACCCACCTCGGTCTGCCCAGCATCCACTCGGGGTACTGGGACCCCTTCTTCGCCGTCTGCGAGGAGACCGGGACGGTGGTGAACATGCACATCGGCTCGTCCTCGCAGATGCCGGCCGCCTCCCCGGACGCGCCGCCCGCCGTGCAGGCCTCGCTCTCCTTCAACAACGCGATGGCCTCGATGATGGACTTCCTCTTCAGCGGGGTGCTGGTGCGCCACCCCCGGCTCAAGCTCGCCTACAGCGAGGGGCAGATGGGCTGGATCCCCTACGCCCTGGAGCGGGCCGACGACGTCTGGGAGGAGCACCGGGCGTGGGGCGGCGTGCGTGACGTGATCCCCGAGCCGCCCTCCACCTACTACTACCGGCAGATCTTCTGCTGCTTCTTCCGCGACAAGCACGGCGTCGCCTCGATCGACGTCGTCGGCCGCGACAACGCGACCTTCGAGACCGACTACCCGCACGTCGACTCGACCTTCCCGCACACCAAGGAGGTCGCCCTCGACCATGTGAAGGGCCTCGACGACGAGACGGTGTACAAGCTCATGCGCGGCAACGCCATCCGCATGCTGGGGCTGGAGCCGGACCGGTGGACCTGACGTACACCGAGGCGGAGCAGGCGTACCGGGGCGAGCTGCGGGCCTGGCTCGCCCGGACGCTGCCCACGCTGCCGTCCGCGCCGGACCCCGCCGACTGGCCCGCCCGGCGGGCGTACGACACCGGCTGGCAGCGGCGCCTGTACGAGGCGGGGTACGCTGACGTCCACTGGAACGCCGACCCGA
Source organism: Streptomyces sp. PA03-6a (assembly GCF_033792765.1). Classification (NCBI taxonomy): domain Bacteria; kingdom Bacillati; phylum Actinomycetota; class Actinomycetes; order Kitasatosporales; family Streptomycetaceae; genus Streptomyces; species Streptomyces sp. PA03-6a. Next base: position 20,404 of record NZ_JARAVK010000008.1, read on the forward strand.
CCCGACGGCTGATCTTCCTGGAGGAGACCGAGCTGGCCGGGGCGCCCTACGTCGGCGCGAACTTCGTCGGTCTGCTGCACGCCGGGCCCACCATCGCGGCCGAGGGGACGGCCGGCCAGCGTGAACGCTGGCTGCCCCCGGTGCTGCGCGGGGACGAGGTGTGGTGCCAGGGTTTCAGCGAGCCGGGGGCGGGCTCGGACCTGGCGTCCCTGCGGACGCGGGCGGTGCGCGACGGCGACGCCTACGTGGTCACCGGTTCGAAGATCTGGACCTCGCATGCCGAGGTCGCCGACTGGTGCGAACTGCTGGTGCGCACCGATCCCGACGCACCGCGGCACCGCGGCATCAGCTGGCTGGCGATGCCGATGGACGTGCCGGGCGTGACGGTGCGGCCGCTGCGGACCCTGGCCGGGACGACGGAGTTCGCCGAGGTCTTCCTGGACGAGGTGCGCGTGCCGGTCGCCAACCGGGTCGGAGCGGAGAACGACGGCTGGCGGGTCACGATGGTGACCCTCTCCTTCGAGCGCGGCACCGCTTTCGCGGGTGAGGTCGTCGCCTGCCGGCGGACCCTGCGTGAACTGGCACGGACCGCCCGGGAGACGGGAGCCTGGGACGACCCCGTGCTGCGGCGCCGACTGGGCCGTCTGGTGGCGGAGTTCGGCGTCCTGTGGCGGCTGGTCCAGTGGAACGTCAGCGCCGGCGCCCCGGGCGTCGGGGGCTCGGTCCTCAAGTTGCGCTACTCGCATGCGCGCCAGGAGCTCTACGACACCGCCGCCGAGGTCCTCGGCCCGTCCGGGGCGCTGGACGCGGACCGCCCGTGGACGGCGGACCGGCTCTCCTCGCTCTCGTACACCATCGCGGCGGGCACGTCGCAGATCCAGCGGAACATCGTCGCCGAGCGGATCCTCGGCCTGCCGAAGGGGGCGTGAGCGGCCGTGGACTTCCGCCTCACCGAGGACCAACGGGCGCTCGCCGACGGGACCCGTGGACTGCTGGCGCGGCTCTACCCGGCGGAGCGCCTGCGGGAGGACGCCGCCGGGGCGGCCGCGGGGCCCCCGGTGACCCTCGACCGGCAGATGTGGCGGGCGCTGGGGGAGGCGGGGTTCTTCGCACTGCGGCTGCCGGAGGAGCGGGGCGGGCTCGGCCTCGGCCTCCCGGAGGCCGTGCTCGTCTTCGAGGAGGCCGGACGGGCGCTGCTGCCGGGTCCGCTGGTGACGACGCACCTGGCGGCCGGACGCGTGCTGGGGGCGGCGGAGGGCGCCACGGTGGTCACCGCGGTCGACGGCGAGCTGGCCGAGTGGCTGGAGGCGTCCGACCACGTGCTGGGCTCCTTCGACAAGGCCGAGCCGATACGTTCGGTGGACCCGCTCACTCCGCTGCACCGGATGGTGGGCGGCGAACCGGCCGGCGGCGGCGGGGGAGCCGGCGAACTGCTGACCTCCGCGCAGCAGACCGGCAGCGCGGCGCGCACCCTGGAGCTCGCCGTGCGGTACGCCGGGACACGGGAGCAGTTCGGGCGGCCCGTCGGCTCCTTCCAGGCGGTCAAGCACCTGTGCGCCGAGATGCTGGTCCGGGTCGAGATGGCACGCACGGCGGTGCGTGCGGCGGCGGTCTCCGGGGATCCGGGCGAGACGGCGGCCGCACGGCTGCTGGCGGACGAGGCGGCCGTCCGCAACGCCCGTGACTGCCTGCAGGTGTTCGGCGGTATGGGTTTCACCTGGGAGGCGGAGGTGCATCTCCACGTCAAGCGGTCGTGGATCCTGCGGAGCCGGGGCCGTTCCGTGGCGGAGTGTGAGGAGCAGCTCGCGGAGAGACTCCTCGACGAGACTCTTCGCTGGGTTTAGGTAGTTATGGCCGATTCGTCACGGATAAGGAGTCCCCGAGCGTCGATATCGGGTTGTGTCCGAGGTGTGACTCGTCACGCCGTGGAGTCGGAGCCTGCCTCGGGTACGCTCCATCGGGTGCGTGTGGTGGTGAAACGCGACGGATGTGGCAGTGGCGGGGTCTCGGTACCCGGCGGGCTGCCTGTACCGGGCTGTTCGATTTCGCCCCGTAATGGGCCTCGCACAGTATGCAGCACTCGTGCCCCCTTGCGCTGGAATATGCCCGAAGCGCTTGTTGCGGTCACTGCGGGTCAATCATGCTGGGTTGCGAAGAGGTCACGTACGGTGACCCTGCCGAGGCGCGAGGCGACGTGTCCGCCGGTTCGGATGGTGTGAGCGGTGCAGGTGCTCCAGGTTCAGCTTGAGGTCGGCCCCGACCCCGCGGAGGTGGGCCGGGCCCGCCGGTGGGCCCGCTCGCGTCTCGCGGGCTCCGGCATAGGAGCCGACGAGCCGGTCGCCGAGACGCTGATCCTGCTCATCTCCGAACTGGTCACCAACGCCGTCGTGCACACCGGCTGTCCGGCCGTGCTGCGGATGCTCTTCCGCTCCTCCGGCGCCGCGCAGAGCGGCGAACGGGAGACCGTGCGCGTCGAGGTGGCCGACACCAGCGACGCGCCGCCACGGCCGCGGCACGCCGACAACGACGAGACCGGCGGCCGGGGACTGGAACTCGTGGACGGCCTCGCGGACCGCTGGGGCTGGCAGCGTGAAGGTGCCGGCAAGCAGATCTGGTGCGAGATCGACCGCAGCGAGCGCCCCGCGATCGTCCCCGCGCAGTCCATGGGCGGGCTGATCCGCCGCCCCGCCTTCTGACCGTACGGACCGCCCTCAGAGCACCGCCACCGGCGCGACCGGACTGCCGACCCCGCCCACGAAGGGCTGCGGGGTGGCGTCCAGCAGGAACGCGTACCGCCCCTCCTCGGCGCAGGCCTCCGACAGCGCCTCGAGATTCCAGTTCTGGCCCTGGGGCATGCCCATCTCCACCAGGTCCAGGGCGTGCACGGCGAGCCACAGGTCCTCGATCTCCGGCGGGAAGATCTCGAAGGTCAGCGTGTCGTTGGCGACCGCCGCGACGTCGCGGGCGTGGAACCACTCGGGAGTGCGCACCGACAACCCCGGTGAGGGGAAGGCGTAGGCGTGCTTGTCGCCCGCCAGGTACAGCCGCATCTGACCGGTGCGGACGAGCACGACGTCCCCGGCGCGGACGGTGGTCCGGGCCAGTTCCTCGGCCGCGTCGAGGTCGTCGGGGGTGACCGCGTGGTCGCCGGGCAGCCGGTCGGTGCCGCGGGCGCGGGCCACGTCGAGCAGGACGCCGCGGGAGAGCAGCGTCGTGATCTTCTCTATGCCGCTGAAGGCGGCGCCGCCGTGGGCGGTGATGGAGCCGGCCGGGCGGCCGTTGTAGATCCGTCCCGAGTGCGAGACATGGGTCAGGGCGTCCCAGTGGGTCGCCGCCTGCAGCCCCATGGTGACGATGTCGTCGCTGGTGGCGACGGTGCCCGGGCCGAACATCTCGTGGTTGAGCATCACCATGGTGCGCAGGGGGTTGACCCGGCCCGGGATCATTCCCGTCTGCACCCCGTCCTGCTGCAGGGGCAGCGCGAGCGGCACGCGGCGTCCGCTGCGCACGGTGCCGGCCGCCGCGCGGACGACCTCGTCGGTGACCAGGTTGAGGGTGCCGGTCTCGTCGTCCTCACCCCAGCGGCCCCAGTTGTTGACGCGCTTGGCGATGTCGTGGAACTCGGCGGGGAACGCCATCGCTGCCTCCTGGTCTCAGGGCTTGTGCTGGGGTGCGTCCGTGCTCCTAAAATCTAACGGTCCGTCAGAAACTCTGAGAAGGGGCGGGACCGGACGTGGGCAACTTCCTGAACGGAAAGGTCGTCGCGGTCACCGGGGCCGGGCGCGGCATAGGGCGGGCCGTCGCCCTCGCGTGCGCGGCCGAGGGCGCCAAGGTCGTCGTCAACGACTACGGTGTCGCGGTCGACGGCAGCGGACCGACCGGTGAGGTCGCGGCCGCCGTCGTCAAGGAGATCGAGGCGGCCGGCGGCGAGGCCACCGCGGTGACCGACGACGTCTCGTCGATGGCGGGCGGCGAACGGATCGTCACCACGGCCGTGCAGACCTACGGCCGCGTCGACGGAGTGGTCTGCGTCGCCGGGATCCTGCGCGAACGCATGCTCTTCAACATGGGCGAGGACGAGTGGGACCCGGTCCTCGCCACCCATCTCAAGGGCACCTTCACCGTCTTCCGCGCCGCCTCGGCCGTGATGCGACGGCAGGGCTCGGGCACCCTCGTCGGCTTCACCAGCGGCAACCACCAGGGCAGCGTCTCCCAGGCCAACTACTCCGCGGCGAAGGGCGGGATCATCTCGCTGGTGCGCAGCGCCGCACTCGGACTGCACCGCTACGGCGTGACCGCCAACTGCGTCGCCCCCGTGGCACGCACCCGCATGTCCGCCAACGTGCCCATGGAGCTCGCCGAGATCGGCGAGCCCGAGGACGTCGCCGCCATGGTCGTCTTCCTGCTCAGCGATCACGCCCGCGACGTCACCGGACAGGTCTACACGGTCGCCGGACCCAAGATCGCGGTCTGGGCGCAGCCCCGTGAACTGCGCGCCGCCTACGCGGACGGCGGGGGATGGACACCGCAGCGCATCGCCGCGGCCCTGCCCGGCTCCGTCGGCACCGACCCCATGCCGATGCTCGCCCAGCTCGAGGCCATGCGCGCCGCCGCGGCCGCCTCCCGAGGGCAGTGACGGCCCCGCACCGAGGAGAGGGCGGACCATGGACTTCACCTTCGGCCCGGAGACGGAGGCCTTCCGCGCGCAGGCCCGGGAGTGGCTGGCGGCGCACCCGGACCGCGCACCCGGCCGGGAGTGGGAGCGGGAACTCGGCGCCGCCGGCTGGATCGGCCTCGGCTGGCGCGGCGACTACGGCAACCGGCGTGCCACCCTGCCCCAGCAGGTCGCCTGGGGCGAGGAGTACGCCCGCGCCGAGGCGCCCGCCCGGTCCGGGCACATCGGCGAGAACCTGCTGGCCCCCACCCTGGAGGCGCACGGCACGCCCGACCAGCGCGACCGCTTCCTGCCGCCGGTCGCACGCGGCGAGGAACTGTGGTGCCAGGGGTACAGCGAGCCCGGGGCGGGCTCCGACCTCGCCGGCGTCCGCACCGCGGCCGCCTCGGACCACGACGCCGGCGGTCCCTGCTACCGCGTGACCGGCCAGAAGATCTGGACCTCCCTCGCCCAGGACGCCGACTGGTGCTTCGTCCTGGCGCGCACCGAACCCGACTCGCGCCGGCACCACGGACTGAGCTTCCTGCTGGTCCCCATGGACCAGCCCGGCAGGGTCGAGGTCCGCCCCATCCGCCAGCTCACCGGGACGGCCGAGTTCAACGAGGTCTTCTTCGATGGGGCCCGCGCCGATGCCGCCCACGTCGTCGGCGGGGAGGGCAACGGCTGGCAGGTCGCCATGTCCCTCTTGGGCGTCGAGCGCGGGGTCTCCACCCTCGTGCAGCAGATCGGCTTCGAACGCGAACTGCGGCAGGTTGTCGACCGCGCCGTCGCCACCGGGGCGGTGACCGATCCCGTGCTGCGGGACCGGCTGGTGCGCCAGTGGGCCGAGTTGCGCACCATGCGCTGGAACGCCCTGCGCACGCTGGGCACCGCCGACCCGGCCGCCCCGAGCGTCGCCAAGCTGCTGTGGGGCGGCTGGCACCAGCGGCTCGGCGAACTGGCCGTCGCCGTCCGCGGCGCCCCCGCCGCGACCGGCCCAGCGCCGTGGGAGCCGGAGCGGCCGTACGAACTCGACCAGGCCCAGCGCATGTTCCTCTTCAGCCGCGCCGACACCATCTACGGCGGCTCGGACGAGATCCAGCGCACGATCATCGCCGAGCGGGTGCTCGGCCTCCCGAAGGAGCCTCGCGGATGAACAGCGACGGGACGTACGGCCATTGGATCGGCGGCCGGTGGCACGAACCGGCCGGAGCGCACTATCCAGTTGTCAATCCGGCCACGGAGGAGACCGTCGGGCACGCCCCCCAAGCGGGCCCTGCGGACGTGGACGCCGCGGTGCGCGCTGCCCGGGAGGCGTACGAGGGCTGGTCCCGTACGAGCCCGGCGGAGCGCGCCGCGATCCTGGAGCGGATCGCGGACGTCCTCGCCTCGCGGTCGGCGGATCTCGTACCGCTGCTCCAGCAGGAGACGGGAGCGACGATCCGTGTCGCGTCGAGCATGCAGATTCCTACGGCGGTGGACCGCTTCCGGCGCTACGCGCGGGGCGCGCTGGAGCCGGACACGATCCCCTTCGCGCCGCAGCCCGTGAAGGCCTCGCCGCTCGCCCCCGGCGGGCTGGTCAACGCGGCGGCGGCACGGCGTCCGGTGGGCGTCGTCGCCTGCATCACCTCCTACAACTTCCCCCTGGTCAACCTGGCCGGCAAGGTCGCCCCCGCCCTGGCCGTGGGCAACACCGTCGTCGCCAAGCCCGCGCCCCAGGACCCGCTGACCTGCCTGCTGCTGGGCGGGATCATGCGGGAGGCGGGCCTGCCCGACGGGGTGTTCAACGTCATCACCGGCTCGGGCGCCGCGGCCGGTGAGGCACTGGTCGCGCACCCCGGCGTCGACATGATCAGCTTCACCGGCTCGACGGCGGTCGGGCAGGCGATCGCCCGCGTCGCGGGCGCGTCGATGAAGCGGACCCTGATGGAACTGGGCGGCAAGGGCGCGGCGATCGTCCTCGAGGACGCCGCACCGGGCGTCCTCAGATCAGCGGTATCTGCTGTCGGTTCAACATGGGCATTCCATTCAGGTCAGATCTGCACGGCGCCGACCCGTGTGCTCGTCCCCCGCGGGCGGTACGAGCAGGTGATCACCGCCCTCGAACAGTACGCCCGTTCGCTGACCGTCGGGGACCCTGTGGATAACTCCACCGTCGTCGGCCCGCTGATCACCGCCGCCCAGCGCGACCGCGTCGAGGCGTACGTCGCCGGCGCCCGCGAACAGGGCGCCCGCGTCGTCACCGGCGGCGCGCGCCCCGACCTCAAACCCGGCTACTACGCGGCCCCCACCCTCCTCGCGGACGTCACGCCCGCCATGACGGTCGCCCGCGAGGAGATCTTCGGCCCGGTCGTCGCCGCCCTCCCCTACGACACCGAGGACGAGGCCGTCGAGATCGCCAACGGCACCCCGTACGGCCTGTACGACTACGTCTTCGGCAGCGACACCGCGCGCGCCTGGGCCCTGGCCGCCCGCCTGCGCAGCGGCAACGTCGGCATCAACACCGTGCAGCGTCATCCCGAGACGCCCTTCGGCGGCTTCAAGCACAGCGGGATCGGCCGCGACGGCGGCTCCTTCGGACTGCACGCGTACAGCGAGCTCCAGGCGGTGGTGTGGTGATGAGAGGCGTGATCTTCGACGGGACGCAGCCCGCGGTCGTCGACGACCTGGAGGTCCGGGACCCGGGCCCCGGCGAGGTGCTGGTCCGCATCCACGCGGCCGGGCTGTGCCACAGCGACCTGTCCGTCGTCGACGGGGTCATCCCCTTCCCCGTACCGGTCGTGCTCGGCCACGAAGGGGCGGGCGTCGTCGAGGCGACCGGCGCCGGCGTCTCGCACGTCTCGCAGGGCGACCGCGTGGCCCTGTCCACCCTCGCCAACTGCGGCACCTGCCCGGACTGCGACCGGGGGCGCCCGACGATGTGCCGCAAGGCCATCGGCCGTCCCGGCAGGCCCTTCAGCCGTCAGGGCGAGCCGCTGTTCAACTTCGCCTCCAACTCGGCCTTCGCCGAACTGACCGTCGTCAAGGCCGTCCAGGCCGTCCCCCTCCCCCGGGACATCCCCCTCACCTCGGCCGCGCTCATCGGCTGTGGGGTGCTGACCGGGGTCGGCGCCGCCCTCAACCGCGCCCGGGTCGACCGCGGCGACACGGTCGTGGTCATCGGCACCGGCGGCATCGGCCTGAACGTGCTGCAGGGCGCGCGCATCGCGGGCGCCTCCCGGATCGTCGCCGTCGACACCAACCCGGCGAAGGAGGAACCCGCCAGGCTGTTCGGCGCCACCGAGTTCGTGGACTCGGCGGAGGCGGCGCGCGCGCTGCTGCCGACCGGCGCCGACCACGTCTTCGAGTGCGTCGGCCACGTCGGGCTCATCCGCCAGGCCGTCGACCTCCTGGACCGCCACGGCCAGGCCGTCCTGCTGGGCGTGCCGCCGGCCGACGCCGAGGCGTCCTTCCTGGTGTCCTCCATGTACCTCGACAAGTCCATCCTGGGCTGCCGCTACGGCTCGTCACGGCCGCAGCGCGACATCGCGCTCTACGCCGACCTCTACCGGCAGGGCCGGCTCCTGCTGGACGAACTCGTCACCCGTACCTACCCGGTGGAGAACTTCGCGAAGGCGGCGGAGGACGCCCGGGGCGGCCGCGTGGCGCGGGGCGTGCTGACCTTCTGAGGCGGTTCAGAACGCCGCCGTCGCCCGGAAGGTCCGCCGGTAGGCGCTGGGCGAGACGCCGAGGACGGCCTGCAGGTGCTGCCGCATGGAGGCCGCCGTGCCGAACCCTGCCTGCGAGGCGACCTGGTCGACCGACAGGTCGCTGGACTCCAGCAGGTGCCGGGCGCGTTCGACGCGCTGCTGCGTCAGCCACTGCCCGGGGCTGGTGCCCACCTCCTCCCGGAAGCGGCGGGTGAAGGTGCGCACGCTCATCGCCTCGCGCTCGGCCAGCTCGCGCAGCGTCAGCGGCTGGTCGAGCCGGTCCAGCGCCCAGGAGCGCGCCGCGGCCGTGGTGGCCTGCTGGGGCTCGGGGACGGGCCGTTGGATGTACTGGGCCTGTCCGCCCTCCCGGTGCGGCGGCACGACCGTACGGCGCGCGCTGGCGTTGGCCACGGCCGTGCCGTGGTCACGGCGGACGAGGTGCAGGCACAGGTCGATGCCCGAGGCGACGCCCGCGGAGGTGAGGATGTCGCCGTTGTCGACGTACAGGACGTCCGGCTCGACCCGCACACGGGGGAAGAGCCTTTGGAAGTGGTCCGTGCTCGACCAGTGCGTGGTGGCGCGCAGGCCGTCCAGGTGGCCGGCCGCGGCGAGGAAGTACGAGCCGGTGCAGATGGAGACGAGCCGGGCGCCGGGACGGATGCGGGCGAAAGCCGCCGCCATCTCCTCGGGCAGCCGGCCCTCGGTGTGCGCGACGGAGCGCTCATGGGCGGCGGGGACGATGACGGTGCCCGCCGTCTCCAGGACCTCGGGGCCGTGGGCGACGTGGATCTCGAAGTCGGCGTCGGCGCGCACCGGTCCCGGACCGTGCGGGGAGCACGTCACCACCTCGTACAGATCGACCCCGTCGGAGTCCCTCGCGCCGCCGAAGATGCGGTGCGGGATGCCCACTTCGAAGGGGATCACACCGTGCTGCACCAGGACGACGACCCGGTGGCGCACCGGTGTGCGCGGAGGTGCGGTCGGCGAAGGCGTCTCCATGGATTCGGCCATGGCCCGATCCTTGCACAACATGGCCATCCGGCCACTCGTTCCGTGAAAGAGGATGCCGGATGCTGACCTGGTGACGCAGACTCCCGAGCTTCCCGTGCAGCCCCTGGCCGACAGGGGCCCCGACGTTCCCCGGCCGTTCCGCACGCCCCGGATCCACCGCGCGTGGTCGGTGGCGGCCGCCGCCTTCGTCACGCTCATCGGCGCCGCCGGCTTCGCCTCCCTGCCCGGACTGCTGATCGAGCCGCTGCACGGCGAGTTCGGGTGGTCGCGGGGCATGATCGGCCTGGCCGTCTCGGTCAACCTCGCGCTCTACGGCGTGACGGCGCCGTTCGCCGCCGCGCTCATGGACCGCTTCGGCATCCGCCGGGTCGTCGCGGCGGCGCTCGTCACCATCGCGACCGGTGCGAGCCTGACCGTCTTCATGACCGCGAGCTGGCAGCTCGTGCTCCTGTGGGGCGTGCTCGTCGGGCTGGGCAGCGGCTCCATGGCCCTGGCCTTCGCGACCACCGTCACCAACCGCTGGTTCGAGGACCGGCGCGGCCTGGTCACGGGCATCCTGACGGCGGCCGGCGCGGCGGGACAGCTGATCTTCCTCCCCCTGCTCTCCGTCATCATCGAGCACGCGGGCTGGCGCGCCGCGGCCCTCACCGTGGCGGGCGCCGCGGTCGTCGTCGCGCCCCTGGTCTACCTGCTGCTGCGGGACCACCCCGCCGACGTGGGCCTGGCCCCGTACGGTGCCGCGGAGTTCGTGCCGAAGCCGCCGCCGGTGACGGGGGCGGCCAAGCGGGCGGTCAAGGCGCTGTTCAACGCAGCCCGCGGTGGCCCGTTCTGGCTGCTGGCGGGGACCTTCGCGATCTGCGGGGCCTCGACGAACGGCCTGGTCAAGACGCACTTCGTGCCCGCGGCCCACGACCACGGGATGCCGGTGACGGCCGCCGCGTCACTGCTCGCCGTGATCGGCATCTTCGACATCGCGGGCACGGTGGCCTCCGGCTGGTTCACCGACCGCTTCAGCCCGCGGCGGCTGCTGGCCACCTACTACGGGCTGCGCGGACTGTCGCTGATGTTCCTGCCCGTGCTCCTGAACGATGCCGTGCACCCGCCCATGGTGCTGTTCATCGTCTTCTACGGCCTGGACTGGGTCGCCACCGTGCCGCCCACCATCGCCCTGTGCCGCGAGTTCTACGGCGCCGACAGCGCCATCGTCTTCGGCTGGGTACTCGCCTCCCACCAGTTGGGCGCCGCCCTGGTGGCGTTCCTCGGCGGCGCGGCGCGCGACGCCTTCGGCTCCTACGACGTGGTCTGGTACTCCTCCGGGGCGCTGTGCGCGGTGGCGGCGCTCATGGCGCTGGTGATCCGGCGACGGGCGACCCCGGGCGCCGGGGCGCTCCCGCTCGCGGCGTAGCCGGCCGGCCCCGGCGCTGCCGGGTCCCGCGGCTGCCCTGGTGGCGGTACGGGAACCGCGTGCGGCGCCGGGGCGTCCGTCCTGTGCGTGAGGGAAGCGACCAAGGGCCTCACCGCCCTTCTTGTGGCGGGCCTGGGTGCGGCGTCCGCGCTGCTGGCCTGGGCACCGCTCGCCAGGGTCAACGTCGAGGGCGGCTTCGAAGGGCAGCGCCGGGACTTGAGCGTCCTCTACGTCGACCTTCCGCTCATCGCCGCGGGCGGCGCCTTGGTGCCGCTCGCCTTCTGGCTGCTCATGCTGCGCGGGTCGCGCCGCCCCGGGCTCGCGGCCCTGGTGGCGGTGGCCGTGGCCGCCCTCGGGATCTGGGCGCTGACCAGTTGGTGGGCGCCCCACCAGGCGCCGGAGTTCACGGGCTGAGGCGCGTACGCGGCCGCGGTCAGGGCGCGAGCCGGCCGAAGCGGCCGCGGTGGAAGAGCAGCGGCTCGCCGCCTTCCGCCCCGTGGCCCAGATCCCGGACCCGGCCGATGACGACGAGGTGGTCGCCGCCGGTGTGCACGGCGTGGATCGCGCAGTCGATCCACGCGGCCACGCCGCGCAGCCGGGGCGAGCCCGTCACCGGCGCCGGATCCCACTCCACGCCCGCGAACTTGTCCCCGCCGCTCACGGCGAAGGAGCGGCACAGCTCCTGCTGGTCCGCGCCGAGCACGTTCACGCAGAACACCCCGGCCCGCGCGATGCGCGGCCAGCTGGTGGACGTGCGCGCCACCATGAAGGCGACCAGCGGCGGATCGAGCGACAGCGACGCGAACGACTGGCAGGCGAACCCGGCGGGTCCGCCCTGCGCGTCGTCCCCGGGCGCCGCGATCACCGTCACGCCGCTCGCGAAGTTCCCCAGTACCTTCCGGAATTCGGCCTGGTCCACCGGGGCGCGCTCGTCCGGCCGCACGGCCCGCAGTTCGGGCGGCGGCAGCGGGTCCACCCGCCCGGCCGTCGTCACCGCCCCGGCCGACCGGAGGTAGCGGACGACGGCGACCGCCATGCCTGCTTGTCCCATCACGCGGTCCATTGAAACTGACGGACCGTCAGAAGTGAAGGCCTGTGGGAAGGACGGCCGAAGCCCGCGCGTACCGTGCCTGTCATGGGATGGGGTACGGGGTGGGGGTTCCCGGCGCGGCCCGCGGTCGACCCGTGGGGCGATGCCGGACGCGCGGCGGCGGTCACGACGTACTGCGCGGTGGGGGTGATCGCGGCAACGGTCCGTATGGTCGTCCTTCCGTCCCTGAAGTCCGCGGACGGTGCCTTCGAGGAGCCGCTCGCCCTCTGCGTGCTGCCGCTGGCCCTGATCCCCCTGTGGGCCTTCGCGGTGGCCGCCTCGCTCCTGCACGCCCTGCCGGCGACGGTCCCGGGACTGCGGCTCGCGGGGCGCACCGGGCGACGCCCCCGCTGGCTCTGCCTGCTGGCGGCGGAGGCCGCGACGGCCGCCGTCCTCGCGGTGCCGGTGGTGTGGCTCGGCGGTCCGTACCTGCTTGCGTGGTTGTGCCTCGCGGGTGCCGGTGCGGCGCCGGTGCTGGTCACCTCGTTCTACGCGGGGCGCCGGGACCCGGAGGGCAGGACCGGGTGGGCGCGGCAGCGGCAGGTCGCCTTCCGGATCTCCGTCGTGACGATCGCGGTGATCGGGCTCGTCTTCGCGGGTGCTTTGCTGGCGTACGGCACCGGACTGCTGGAGGAGTACCGGCCCCCGCCCGGGGTCGCGGCGCCCGAGGGGTGAGCCCGGTGTCACCGGCCACGGAAGTCCGGTGGGCGGCGTTCGAGGAAGGCGTGCAGTCCCTCCTGGGCGTCGGCGGTGGTCATGTTCTGCTCCTGTGCGGCCGCCTCTGCGGCGAAGGCCGTCGCGCGGTCGGAGTCCAGGGACGCGTTGACGAGTTGCTTGGTCAGGGCGAGGGCGCGGGTGGGGCCGGAGGCGAGTCGCCGGGCGAGGGTGTCGGCGGCCGCGTCGAGCTCGTCCGCGGGGACGACGCGGTTGACCAGCCCGAGGCGTTCGGCGGCGGCGGCGGGGAGGTCGTCGCCGAGGAGGAGGAGTTCCTTCGCGCGGTGCGGGCCTATCAGGCGGGGGAGGAGGTAGGCGCCCCCGCCGTCGGGGACGAGGCCGCGGCGGACGAAGACCTCGATCAACTTCGCCGTGTCGGCGGCCAGGACGAGGTCGCAGGCGAGGGCGAGATGGGCACCGAGACCGGCGGCCGTGCCGTTCACGGCGGCGACCACGGGTTTCTCGCAGTCGAGGACGGCGGCGATGAGGCGTTGGGCCCCGGATCGGATCGTCCGGGCCACGTCGCCCGCGACCCGGTCCGCGGCGGCCGGACCGCCGCGCAGGTCGGCCCCCGCGCAGAACGCCCGGCGGCCGGCGCCGGTCAGGACGACGGCTCGCACGGCCGGGTCCGCAGAGGCCTCCAGAAATTTCTGGATGAGGCGTTCGCGCAGGTCAGGGGTGATGGCGTTCATCGCCTGGGGGCGGTTGAGGGTGAGCCGGGAGACCCCGTTGTCGGTGACGTGGAGTACAACGGATTCCACGGAGTCATCACGCTCCGTGACCACTCCACGGGGGGAGTCAGTCATGTGTGTTCTCCTGACGGCAGACGGCCAGGGCGTCCAGGGCGCAGGCGCCCTGCCCGCGCGGCAGCACCATCAGCGGATTGATGTCGAGTTCGGCGAGGCCGTCGCCGAGTTCCAGGGCCATGCGCTGCACGCGGAGGATGACGTCGACGAGCGCGTCCGCGTCGGCGGGTGGCGCCCCGCGCACGCCGTCGAGCAGGCGGGCGCCGCGCAGTTCCCGCAGCATGTCCCGCGCGGTCCCGGCGTCGAAGGGCGGTACGCGGACGGCCGTATCCCGCAGGACCTCGACGAGGACCCCGCCGAGGCCGGCGGTGACGGTGGGCCCGAAGAGCGGGTCGTGGCTCATGCCGACGACCATCTCCACGCCTCGCTCCACCATCTGGCAGACGAGGACGCCGTCGAGCTCCAGGTCCTCGCAGCGGGCGATGTCGGCGAGTTCGCGGTAGGCGTCGCGGACCTGGCTGGCGGAGGTGAGGCCGATCTTGACCAGGCCGAGTTCGGTCTTGTGCGCGAGCCGGTCGGCGGACGCCTTCATCACCACGGGGTAGCCGACCTGGGCCGCCGCCCGGACGGCACCGGCGGCGCTGGTGACCAGTTGCTCGCGCGGGACGCGGATGCCGTACGCCCGGAGCAGTTGCTTGGCGGCGTGCTCGCTCAGCCGGCGGCCGGGGTGCAGCAGGGCGCGCGCCTTCCGCGCGGAGGAGGAGGGCGTGCGCGGCGCGTCGTCGAAGGGGGAGCGGTAGCCGGCGGCGAAGCGGTGGTGGTCCAGCCAGGCCCGTACGGCGGTCACGCAGTTGCCGAAGGTGCGGAAGGTGGCGAGCCGGGAGGAGCCGAGCAGGGTGGTCCGGTAGGCCTCCTCGGTGCCCACGGGGGAGCCCCAGATCACGCACACCAGTTTGTCGGTGGCCTCGGCGGCCTCGGCGAGGTCCCGGGCCAGCCGGTCGCTCATCGGCGGGAAGGGGCCGGTGATCGGGCAGACGAGGACGCCGACCGCGGGATCGGCGAGGATCGCGTCGATGATCTTCCGGCCGCGCCAGTCACCGACGGGATGGCCCCCGCTGTCCACGGGGTTGGAGACGTTCAGGTACTCCGGTATCCACTGGTGGAGTTCGGCCTGCTTCGGCTCCGGGAGGGTGGGCAGCGGCAGCCCGGCGGCGGTGGCCAGGTCCGCGAAGTGCGCCCCGGTGCCGCCGGAGATCGAGTAGACGACCACGCCCTCGGCGGCCGGTGGCCGGGCCCGGGCCAGCAGGGCGGCGGTGTCCTGGAGTTCGTCCAGCGCGTCGACGCGGATCACGCCGAACTGGCGGAAGGCGGCGTCGGCGACCGCGTCGGATCCGGTGAGCTTGCCGGTGTGGGTGGCGGCGGCACGGGTGCCCGTCTCGGTACGGCCCACCTTGACCATGACCACCGGCACCTTGTTGCGGGCCGCGCGGTCGGCGGCGAGGGCGAACGAGCGGCCGTCCTTGAGGCCTTCGGCGTAGACCGCGATCGCGCCGACCTCGGGCCGCCCGGCGAAGTAGGAGAGGAAGTCGGCGGTCTCCAGGTCGGCCTCGTTGCCGGTCGGCGCCCAGTGGCTGAGCCGGATGCCGAGCTCCTGCAGGGCGTAGACCGGACGGCCCTGGTGGCCGGACTGGGTGATCAGGGCGATCGCCGGCCCGGGGAGGTCCTCACGGAACGCCTGGAAGGCGTTGAGGTTGGTGTTCGGCCCCAGCAGCCGCAGTCCGCTGCCCGCGACGGCCCGGCCGAGCCGCTCCTGGGCGGCGGCGCCCGCCTCCCCGGTCTCGGCGAAGCCGGAGGCGAAGACGACCGCGAACCGGGCCTTGGCCCCGGTGAGCTGCTCGAGGACGGGGAGGGGGTCGGCGACGAGCAGGACGGCAAGGTCGACCGGCTCGGGGAGATCCGCGACGGATGCGTGGCAGGGCAGACCGAACACGGTGCCGCGGCCGGGGTTGACCGGGTGGAGCCGGGCGCCGACCCGCTCGGCCCAGGTGACGAGTTGCCGGGTGATGCCGGCGTTGGGGCGGCCCTCGGCGTCCGAGGCGCCCACCACGGCCAGGGACTCGGGCCGGAAGAAGCGGTCGAGGTCGGGCACGCGGGCGTGCAGCGGGCGCCCGCTGACGTCCACGTCGTCCGTGCCGTGGCCCGGGCCGCCGGCGTCCGCCGCGGGATCGGTGCCGCGCGTGCTGAAGGTCGATCCAAGCATGTGTCTCGCCCGTCCCGCTCGAAGGTCCAGAGAACTGACGCAATGTCAGATTACTGAACTGACGATCCGTCAGGAACGGGGAGGATGCGAGAAACCTGTGCGCCCCGCGGGAAGGCGGTCCGGCCGGCCGAGGGGGAGCGGGCCGGCCGGTCCGCCGGACCGGGATGGAGCGGGAGCGGTACGGGGGCGGTGCGGGGGCGCGCAGGGGTGGTACGGAGGCGGTGCGTGCGGCGCGGGTGCTCGTCCGTACCCCCTCGGTACCCACCGCGCGCGTTCGCTACCGCCGCGCCACCGCTTTGGCGATCCGGCGCGCGTCGATGGCCATTTCACGGAACATGCCGCTGATGGGATTGGTGAAGCCGGTGAAGTACAGGCCGGGAGCGTTGTTCGGGCTGCGGCCGCCGTGCCGCACGGGCCGGCCCCGCTCGTCCAGGACGTCGAGATGACCGACGAGCGGTTCCAGGCCGCGCCGGTAGCCGGTGGCCGCGACCACCGCGTCGGGGGTGATCCGCGTGCCGTCGGCGAGCAGCACCTCGCGCCCGTCGAAGCCCTCGACGGCGGCGACGGGTTCGACCTTCCCCGACCGGACGGCGTCGATGATGCCGACGTCCTGGACGGGGACGGAGCCCTCCCGCACCCGCGAGTAGAGCCCGTTGTCCGGGCGGGGCAGCCCGTACGCGGACAGGTCCGGCACGGAGACGCGCTCCACGTAGGGCGCGATCTTGTCGACCAGCTTCGTGGGGAGTCGGCGGACCATGATCCCGGTGCGCTGCGCGGGCCACCCCGCGGTGGAGCGGCGCATGATGTGCGGGGGCGTCCGCACCGCCAGCCGGACGCGGGCCGCGCCGGACTCGGCGAGGTCGACGGCGATCTCAGCGCCGGTGTTGCCCACGCCCACGACCAGGACGTCCCGGCCCTCGTAGGGCCGGCCGTTGCGGTAGCGGGAGGCGTGCAGCAGCTCTCCGTCGAAGGTGTCGCGCCCGGGCCAGTCCGGAAGGTGCGGCGTGTGGTTGTAGCCGGTGGCGACGACGACGCTCCGCGCGGTCAGCCGGCGCCCGCCGGTGGCCGGGAGCACCCAGCCCGCAGCCGGGTCCCCGGCGGGCTCGATCCGCCCCACCTCTATGCCGGTGGCGACGTCCAGCCCGTGGAACTCGGCGTACTGCTCCAGGTAGCGCACGACGTCGTCGCGGCCCACCCAGCGGCCGTACGGCCGGGGTATCCCGAGGCCCGGGAGCGCGGACAGGCGTCTGGTCGTGTGCAGCCGCAGCCGGTCGTAGTGGCCGCGCCAGGAGGCGCCCACCGCGTCCGACCGCTCGACGACCAGGGTGCGCACGCCCCGGTGCCGCAGCGACGCCGCGACGGCGAGGCCGCCGGGACCGGCGCCGACGACGATGGCGTCCGGCGCCGCCGTGTTCGGTAGGGGGGTGGCGGCGGATGCGGAGGTGCCGGCGGATGCCGAGGTGTCGGTCATGGCTGCTCCCGTGCCTGCAGGGTGAGGGTCACTCCGGAAGGTAGCGCGCTTTCGCCCCGGCACCTTGCGGAGGTGCGACCGCATCCGGTCAACTGACATACCGTCAGATTCCTTGCCCCGGGGAGGCACACGATGCAGACGATCTGGCTGACCGGCGCCGAATGGCTCGCCGTCCTGCGCATCGGCCTCGGGCTGTGGTGGCTGGAGAGCTGGCGGCACAAGGACAAGAAGGGCTGGTTCGAGCGGGGCACCGGCATCACCTGGGCCGCCGACGTCGCCGCGAAGCACCGCTGGACCTTCGTCCGGGGCGGATTCACCGCGGTCGTCGCGCCCCGCCCCAAGGTGATGGCCTACGTCGTCGTCCACGCCGAACTGGCCGTCGGGCTCGGTCTCACCGCCGGGCTGCTGACACCGGTCGCGCTGGCCGGCGGCATCGTCCTCAACCTGCTCTACCTCGTCCTCATGATCCACGACTGGGCGGAGCAGGGGCAGAACGCCATGATGATCCTCGCCTCCGTCGTCCTCCTCTTCGCCATGGGCTGGCAGACCTGGTCCCTCGACAGCGTCTGGGGGCTCTTCCTGTGACCGGTCTGCCCGAGCCCGACGCCTTCACGCGCACCTACTGGAGCGCCGCCGCCGAGGGCCGGCTGCTGATCCGCCGGTGCCTGGCCGCGGGCTGCGGCGCCGCCCACCACTACCCCCGGGAGTTCTGCCCGCACTGCTGGAGCGAGGAGGTCGTCTGGGAGCAGGCCGCGGGCCACGCCACCCTCTACACCTGGTCCGTGGTGCACGCCAACGACCTCCGGCCGTTCGCCGGACGCGTCCCCTACGTCGCCGCCGTCGTCGACCTCGCCGAGGGGCCGCGCATGATGACGGAGGTCGTCGGCTGCGCCCACGACGCGCTGCGCGTCGGGATGGACCTGCGCGTCTGCTTCCGCCCCGCGGCCGCAGGTGGGGAGATCGCGATCCCCGTCTTCCGTCCGGCCAGGGCGGCCACCGCCTCCTTTGCTTGAATGAGGACGTGCTGAGGCCGGTGGAGTTGGAAGCGTACGGACTGCTGCTCAGGCCCTGGGAGGAGACGTCCGGCGACCTCGACGCGGCACTGCGCGGCCTCGCGGACCCGGACTTCCGCCGCTGGAACACCGCGCACGCCCCCGAGCCCGACGAAGCCGGCGTGCGGGCGTTCCTGCGGCGCCGGCGCGACGGCTGGGGGGCCGGCGACCTCGCGTCGTTCGCCGTCACCGAGGCCGGTGTGGTGCTCGGCCAGGCCGGGATAGGGATGATCGACCACGCCATGCGCGGCGCACGCGTCAGCTACTGGACGCTCCCCGAGGCCCGTGGGCGCGGCGTCGCCTCCCGGGCCCTGGAGGCGGTCACCCGGTGGGCCTTCCGCGATCTCGGCCTGCACCGGCTGGAACTGGGCCACGCCGTCGGCAATGAGCCCTCCTGCGGTGTCGCGCGGCGCTGCGGTTACGTCCTCGAAGGGGTCCTGCGCGAGGCGGTCGTCGACCTGTCCGGCGCCCTTCGGGACGTCCACCTGCACAGCCGCCTGGCGACCGACCCACGTCCCTGACCCCGGCAACCCCACCGAGATTTGCCGCGCCTTGGGGGAATCTTGTGCCGATCGGGACAAGTGCTTTCCCGATCGCCGTGTGCGGGTTGGCTAAGGTGCGATCCGCCCCTCGCGCGCCGCGGACCCGTACGCCGGTGCTTCCGCGCGCGCCGCACAGCCGCCGCACGCGTGCCGCGCGCCGTGCCGGGGGCCTCAGCAGTCCTGCCAGGCGCACCCGGTGCGGTGCGTCCCGTGTCGCGAATGGGGTGGGGATGTCCGGTCACCGGATGTCGAAGAAGCGTCGTTACATCGCCTGGGCGGTGGCGGCGGCCGCGGTGCTCGTGGGCGGTGGTGTCGCGGCGGGGGCCTCG
The DNA here is from genome assembly GCF_033792765.1 of Streptomyces sp. PA03-6a. Taxonomy (NCBI): domain Bacteria; kingdom Bacillati; phylum Actinomycetota; class Actinomycetes; order Kitasatosporales; family Streptomycetaceae; genus Streptomyces; species Streptomyces sp. PA03-6a. The sequence goes on from NZ_JARAVK010000008.1 coordinate 39,367, forward strand.
ATGGCCACCACGGTGTCGCGCCCGGCCCCGAAGGTCTACACGGGGCGGGCGTTCGACACCTGCACGGCGCCCTCCGCGTCGGCGATGAAGGCGTGGCACAACGGGTTCTACGGTGCGGCGGCGGTGTACGTCGGCGGCAAGAACCGGGGGTGCGCGCAGCCGAACCTGACCGCGTCCTGGGTCAAGTCGGTCAGCGCCACGGGCTGGAAGCTGATCCCGCTCTACGTGGGCGCGCAGCCGCCGTGCCAGACCAGCCGCAACCCGGAGAAGCTGACCGCCTCCACCGCGGCCTCGCTGGGCGCGGCGGACGGCGCGGACGCGGTGGCCAAGTCGTCGGCGCTGGGGATGAAGGCCGGCAGCCCGGTGTACCTGGACATGGAGTCGTACGACGTCACCAACACCTCGTGCAACAACGCGGTGCTCGCGTACGTCCGGGCGTGGGACAAGGCCGTGCACGCCAAGGGCTACTGGGCCGGCTTCTACGGCTTCCGCAGCTCCAGCGCGAAGGCCGTCGCCACGGCGGCCAACCGCACCGACCTGCCGGACGTCCTGTGGTACGCGCTGTGGGACGAGCACAAGACCACGACCACGGACTGGCCGTTCTCCACGTCGCTGTGGACCGGGCACCGCCGCGGCCACCAGTACATGGTCAACAGCAAGGAGACCCGCGGCGGTTACACCATCACCGTGGACCGCAGCGACTGGGACGCCCCGGTCGCCGTCACCGGCTGACGTCCGAGGGGGCGGTGGAGCCCCGGCGGGGCGGGACTGAGGGTCCGTGACCCTCAGTCCCGCCCCAGCACCACCGTCCCCGAAGAGCAGAACCAGCCGCCCGTCCCCGAGGCCACGGCCAGCTCCGGCAGCGCCCCACCGGGCTTGCGCACCTGGCGCTCGCCCGCCTCCCCCCGCAGCTGCCGGACCGCCTCGACGAGCAGGAACAGCCCCCGCATGCCGGGATGGCAGGCGGACAGCCCGCCGCCGTCGGTGTTGACCGGCAGGGGCGACGCGGCGACGAAGGGCCCGCCCTCGCCCTTGGCGCAGAAGCCGAGGTCCTCCAGCGTGACCAGGGTCATGTAGGTGAAGGCGTCGTAGATCTCGGCGAGGTCCATCTCGTCGGGGGTGACGCCCGAGCGGGAGAAGGCCAGCCGTCCCGAGACCGCGGCGGGGGAGACCGTGAAGTCGTCCCACTGCGACATCGTGGCGTGCGAGACGGCGGTGCCGGAGCCGAGCACCCACACCGGGGGCGGCGCGGCGTCCCGCGCGTACTCCGCGGCGGCCAGGAGCACCGCGCAGCCGCCGTCGGAGCGGATGCAGCAGTGCAGTTTGGTGAACGGGTCGGCGATCATCGGCCCGGACAGGACGTCGTCGACGGTGATCGGCGTGCGGTACATCGCGTCGGGGTTGCGGGCCGCGTTCGCCCGGGCCCGGACGGCGACGGTGGCGAGCTGCTCGGCGGTGGTGCCGTACCGGTGCATGTGGCGGCGGGCGGCCATCGCGTACTTGGCGATCAGCGTGTGCCCGTACGGGGCCTCGAACTGCAGGGGCCCCCGCGCCCCGAAGGACAGGTTGGCGGTGCGCCGCCCGGCCTTGAGGTCGGCACGGGCGGTGGATCCGTAGACCAGGAGCACGACGTCGGCGTGCCCGGCGGCGATCGCGTCGGCGGCGTGCGCGGCCATGACCTCCCAGGTCGCGCCCCCGACGGAGGTCGAGTCGACCCAGCGCGGCCGCAGTCCGAGGTACTCGGCGACCTCGACCGGCGCGAGCGTGCCGAGTCCGGCCGAGGCGAAGCCGTCGACGGCCGACCGCGGCAGCCCGCTGTCGGCGAGCGCGCGGCGCGCCGCCTGGGCGTGGAGCGCGTAGGGCGTGGCGTCGTCGACCCTGCCGCAGTCGGACAACGCGACACCGAGGACGGCGACTTCACGGCCGTTGCGAGTACCCTGACCCTGAGCCATGAATCTGACGGTACATCAGGTTCGGGGTTTCCGGACGCCGCCGGATCCCCCGAGGTGGGAGGAGAGCTCGCCGTGGACGCCGCCTTCACCGAGGAGCAGGAAGAGATCCGCCGCACCCTGCGCGAACTGCTCCGCAAACGCTGCGGACCGGACGAGGTGAAGTCCGCCGCCCGCACCCCCGAGGGCCACGACGGCGCCCTGTGGCGGCTGCTGGCGCGGTCGCTGGGCCTGCCCGGCCTCGCCCTGCCCGCCGCGTACGGGGGCGCCGGCTGCGGCCCGGCGGAACTGGTGCTGGCCTGCGAGGAGACCGGCCGGGCGCTGCTGCCCTCACCGCTGCTGGGCACGACCGTGCTCACCGCCCCCCTGGTCGAGGCGCTCGGCACCGACGCCCAGCGCCGAGCCCTGCTCCCGCGCCTCGCCTCCGGGGAGCCCGCGGCCCTTGCCGCACCCCCGGTCGCCCTCGGCCTCACCGGGCCCAACAGCGGTGACTGGGCGGGCGGCGGCCGCGCGGGGGGCGTACAGGCCCGCCGGGTGGACGGGGTCTGGCGGCTGTACGGGCAGGCGGAACAGGTGCTCGGGGGTCCCGGCGCAGGGCTGCTGCTGGTGGCCGCCCATACGGGTGGCTACGCCCGCAGCCGGATCCGGCTCTTCCTCGTCCCCGGCGACGCCCCGGGCCTGGTCCGCAGGCGGCTGACCGCCCTGGACGAGACCCGCCCGCAGGCCCGCGTCGAACTGCGCGACGTCCCCGCCGAGCCCCTGGGCGGGGAGGAGGCGGGCGATCCGCGCCCCGCGCTCGCCCGTACGGGTGTCCTGGCCGCCGCCGCACTGGCCGCGGAAGCCGTCGGGGCGGCCTCCCAGGCGCTCGCGGGGACGTTGGAGTACGTCGGGGCCAGGGAGCAGTTCGGACGGCCCGTGGGCTCCTTCCAGGCCGTCAAGCACCGTCTCGCCGACCTGTACGTCCAGGTCCAGGCCGCCCGCTCGGCCGCCTACTACGCCGCCTGGGCCGTCGGGAGCCCCCCGGAGCAGGCACCGGACGCCGCGGTGGCGGCACCGCTCGCGCTCGCCCAGGGCCTGGAGGCGCTGCGCGCCACCGCGGGCCAGGCGGTCCAGTTGCACGGCGGCATCGGCTTCACGTGGGAGCACCACGCGCACCTGTACGTGAAGCGGGCCGCCTCCGACGAGTTGCTCTTCGGCCCCGTGCACGCGCTGCGGGCCCACGCGGCCGAGCGGGCGGGCCTCTTCACACCCACGCCCACGACTGCGTCCCCACCGACGCCCACGCCCACAACTGCGCCCGCCACCACGACCACGACCAAGGGGAGGGCGGCGGCATGAGCGTGCTGCGGACCGCCGTGCAGAAGGTGTCGTCGACCCGGGCGTTCGCCAGGGTCGGGCCGCATGTCGTCCCGGCGGTGGACCGGTTCGTGCACCGGGCGACCCGCGGCAAGGTGCTGCTCAGCGCGCGGATGCTGCCCGGGCTGGTGCTCACCGCCACCGGCGCGCGCAGCGGGCTGCCCCGGCGCACCCCGCTGGCCTGCATGCCCGAGGAGGGCGGGACCTTCGTGCTGGTCGGCAGCAACTTCGGGCGCACGGACCACCCGGCGTGGACGGGGAACCTGCTGAAGCACCCCGACGCGGAGGTCAGCTGGCGCGGCCGGGACGTCCCGGTCCGGGCGGAGTTGCTGACGGGCGGGGAGCGCGAGGCGGTGTGGGCGGCGCTGCTGGAGTTCTGGCCGCCGTACGCGACCTACGCGCGGCGCGTGGACCGGCGGATCCGGTTGTTCCGGCTCGTCCCCAGGGAGCCGGGCGGTGGCGGCGGGGCCGTGGAGCCGTAGAGCCGTGGAGCCGTGGAGCCGTCGAGCCGTGGGACGGAGCCCCCGGAAAGGACAACGCGGGCGCCTGGGCCGGCAACCTCCCCCGAGGACCGGTCGGCGCCCGCGTCGTTGCAGGCAGGACTTCGACGTGAACGTAGATCAACAATGCCGCCGGAGGCGGGCGTCAGCGCCGCGGCGTCACCGCGTCGGCTTCTTGCCCGTCACACCGAGGTGCACCAGCAGCGAGAGGTTCGGCTTCAGCTCGGCCTGCTTGACGCCCCAGCTCTGGAAGCCCTTCTGGTGCGCGGCGACCGCGGCGAGCATGGCCACGAGGGATCCGGCGACGGCTGCCGGGCTGACATCCTTGTCGACGCGGCCCTTGCCCTGGAGCTCCTTGATCGAGTCGGAAAGGGAGTTGGTGAGGGGGTTGAGGATCTTCATACGGATCTTGTAGAACCGCTTGTCCCCTTCGGCCGCGCCCAGGTCGACGACGCGCAGGATGGCGTCGTGCTTGCGCCAGAAGGAGAGGAAGCCCTCGACCAGTTCCTCCGCCGCCGTGGCGCCGGACTTGCCGGCCCAGGAGCGGCCGGCGACGAGGTCCGTCAGCGCGGCCCCCTCCTTGGCCATCTCCTCGGCGAGCTCGAGGACGGCGCCCTCGACGTCGGGGAAGTATTGGTAGAACGTTGCGGGGGAGGTACCCGCCATCCGGGCGACGTCGATGACCTTGACGTCCCGGTACGGCGACGTGCTGAGCATTTCGCCGAGGCAGTCGAGCAGCTTCTGCCGCGTCGCCTGTCCCCGGCGCCCTGCCACACGGCCGTCGACGGTGCGAACTTGTCCTGTCATGCCGTCAGTTTACGGGCTGGTGATCAGCGCGCGATTCGGTGCCTGCAAATGGGGAAGGCCATGTGTTCGATTTCTCCTCGGGCGCGGCGGGGGATCCGCCGATAACGTGTCAAGTCAGACACTCCGTCGATCCACGCGAATCCCCACGTGAATCGGGATCGCCAGCCGCATCACCGGACGAATCGAGGACGAGATGGCCGTGCACCCCGACGGCACCCCCTGCTGGGCCGACGCCATGCTCAACGACCTGGAGGCCGGCAAGCGCTTCTACGGCGGACTGCTCGGCTGGACCTTCGGGCAGGGTGAGGAGCAGTACGGCCAGTACACCCAGGCGTACGGCCCGGACGGGAGGAACGTCGCGGCCCTCTCCCCCAAGCCGGACGGCCGGATGCCGACGGTGTGGAACCTCTACCTCGCCTCCTCCGACATCCGGGCCACCGCGGGCAGGATCCGTGACTCGGGCGGTCAACTCATCATGGAGCCCATGCCCGTTGGGCCCTTCGGCACGATGCTCATGGCGGCAGACCCGGGCGGCGCGGTGTTCGGGGTGTGGCAGGCCGGCACGCACGGCGGCTTCGAGGTGACCGGCGTCCCGGGCTCCTACATCTGGACCGAGGTCTACACGCGCGAGACCGAGCGGACCGACCCCTTCTACGAGGAGGTCTTCGGTTTCGGCAGCAAGCGGATCGAGGACGAGGCCATCGACTTCCGGATCTTCGTCCCCGAGGGCGAGGAGGTCACCCCCGACAAGGCCGTCCTCGGCCGCTTCCGGATGGGGGAGGGCTTCCCGCAGGAACTGCCCGCCCACTTCGTCGTCTACTTCGCCGTCTCCGACGCCGACCGCGCCGCGGAGGCGGTCGCGCGGCTCGGGGGCCGGGTCACGATGGGTCCGATGGATTCGCCTTTCGGCCGTTTCCTCCTGGCGAGCGACGACCAGGGTGCCCATTTCGCCCTGATCGATCCCGGTACCACGGTCGGTGAGAAGCCGTCCTGAACGCACGCGGATCCGCAACCGAATCAAAGGTAATCGCGTGTCGACACCGCCCCGGGTTCGCAACTGATACTCATCCCAGGAAGAATCAGGGACGGACCCCGGGATGGGGGGAACCCACGGGGAGGTGGCAGGGCAGTGGTGCAGCAGCTGACGCAGCACGATCCGAGACGGATCGGCCCTTTCGAGGTGCTGGGCAGGCTGGGCGCCGGCGGCATGGGCCTGGTCTATCTCGCCCGCTCGGCGTCCGGCCGGCGCGTGGCGATCAAGACCGTACGGGCGGAGCTCGCCGAGGACCAGTTGTTCCGCGTGCGCTTCGCCCGTGAGGTGGAGGCGGCCCGCGCGGTCAGCGGCTTCTACACGGCGGCGGTCGTCGACGCCGATCCCAGGGCCGCCGTGCCCTGGCTGGCGACGGCCTTCGTGCCGGCGCCCTCGCTCGAGGAGATCGTCAACGAGTCCGGGCCGCTGCCCGTGCAGGCCGTGCGGTGGCTGGCGGCCGGGGTCGCGGAGGCGCTCCAGTCGATCCACGGTGCGGGGCTGGTCCACCGGGACCTGAAGCCCTCGAACGTGCTCGTCGTGGAGGACGGCCCGCGGGTGATCGACTTCGGCATCGCGAGCGGGGTGTCCAACACGCGGCTGACGATGACGAACGTCGCCGTCGGCACGCCCGCGTACATGTCGCCCGAGCAGGCCAAGGACTCGCGCAGCGTCACCGGCTCCAGCGACGTGTTCTCGCTGGGCTCGACGCTGGTCTTCGCCGCGACCGGGCACGCGCCCTTCCACGGGGCGAACCCCGTGGAGACGGTCTTCATGCTGCTCCGGGAGGGCCCGGACCTGTCGGGTCTGCCCGGCGACCTGCGGCCGCTCATCGAGGCGTGCATGCGCATGGAGGCGGACCGCCGGCCGAGTCCGGCGGATCTGCAGGCGCAGTTGGCGCCGCATCTGTTCTCCTCCGCGGGTGACGACACCGGTACGGCCTCCGCATGGCTGCCGCCCGCGGCGGTGGGCCTGATAGAGGAACGGCGCAGTGGCGGGCGCCCCGGCGCCGGGCCTGGCGCCCCCGGCGGTGGCGCGGGCGCCGGAGCGGCCGGTGGCGGCGGTGCGGGTGCCCCCGTGCCCCCGATGCCCGCACAGCCTCCCGCGCCCCCCGTGGTGCGCCCTCCGGCCGCCGCCGAGGGCCCGGGCGGACCGGTGCAGCTCGCCGGTTCGGCACCGATAGGACCCGGGATGCGGCTCGCCGAGCGCAAGAACCAGGCCGCGGCCACCGCCGCCGCCGGGGACGGGCTCGGCTGGGCCGGCCGCGGCGGCGCGGCCGGGGGCCCGCCGGCGGCGGTGCCGGGCCAGGGCAACGCCCAGGGCACGCCCCAGGGCGCCCCGCAGGCACCCGCGGTCCCGCCGGGCGAATGGCGGCCGTGGCGGTTCCGCATGTCGAACGACGTGTGGGGCACGCCGGTCGTGTCCTCGGGACGGCTCTACGTGACCTCCTTCGAGGTGCACGCGCTGGACGTGGCCACCGGGCGGCGGCAGTTCAAGACCCGTGACGTGGCGTGGACGATGGCGGTCTCGGGCGGCCGGATCCACGGCTCCGACGGGCCGAGCCTGTACGCGCTGGACGCCGCGGACGGCTCCGAGCACTGGCGCACCGGTGTGGACGGCTGGATCTACTCGCTCCGTGCGGACGCCGGGACCGTGGTCACCGGCACCCGCGGCGGCGGCGTGCAGGTCTGGGACGCCGCGGCCGGACGGCTGCGCTGGGAACGCGGCGGGGCGCAGACGGAGTTCGAGACGCCCGAGTCGGGCCCGAGCGTGGTGGACGGGGTCGTGTACTTCCACGGCGGCGGCCGGCTGCACGCCCTGGACGCGACGAGCGGCGCGGAGCACTGGTCGTACCCGACCGGGGAGGGCGGCGCCATGCCGACCCGTCCGGTCGTCGCCGACGGCGCGGTCTACGTGACCGTGGGGAACCGCGTGCTGGCGCTGGACGCCCGCAGCGGCGCCGAGCGGTGGCGCTTCGACGCCCCCGCGGTGATGTTCGCGCCGCCCGCCTACGTGCCGGGACCGGGTGTCACGGGCGGCGGCGTCTACGTCGCCGACTACCTGGGCACCGTGTACGCCCTGGACCCGGCGGACGGGCGCGACCGCTGGCGGGTCGCGACGGAGCAGCGGCAGAGCGTGGAGCCGGTGCTCGTCGCGGGCGGCTCGGTGATGCTGGGCGCGGGCGGCGCGCTGTACACGCTCGACGCGGTCTCCGGCACCCCGAAGTGGCGCTTCGCCGCGCAGGGCGAGATCGTCGGCTCCCCGGTGGTGGCCGACGGGCGGGTGCACTTCGGCTCGAAGGACCACTGCCTCTACACGGTCGACGCGAGCGGTGGCCAGTTGCGCTGGAAGCTGGAGACCGGCGGGGAGATCACCGGTTCGCCGGTCGTCTCGGAAGGCGTGGTCTACGCGAGCAGCAAGGACCGCTGCGTGTACGCCCTCAACGCCGTGAAGGGCACCGAGGCGGCCACCCGGCGCGCGTGACGTGCCCGGCTGACGGCCGTCGTGCCACACACGGAAGGGGCTGACGACGGCCGCCGCCGGCCAACTTACGCGGGGGGAGGCCGGGGCGCCACACGAGGGGCGTCAGGGTGACCCTCGTTCACCGCGTTCCGGCCACGGGAACGCGATGACCGCCGGCCGTACAGCGCGGCCACCCGGTGTCCGCCGAACCGGCCCGCGGCCCGGGACACCGTCACCGCACCCGGTGCTCCCGGGCGCGGTGCGCGAACAGCCGGGCCTGGTGTTCGGGCGGGAGGTTGCCGAGGGCGATGAGGTGCGGCGCGTGCGCGAAGGCCTGGGCCCGCGCGGCCTCGTGGGCCGACCAGACGGCGCGGACGGTGCCCTGCACGGCCTCGGTGGGGTGGGCCGCCAGGACCGCCGCCGCGCGCAGGGCCGCGTCGAGCAGCAGCGGGCCGGGCACGACCTCCGAGACCAGCCCGGTCTCGTGGGCCCGCCGGGCGCCGATCCGCTCCGCGGTGCCCATCAGGGCCATGCGCATCACCTCGCCGTAGGGCATGCGCTGCGCCATGGCGATGGCCTCGTACGCGCTGACCATGCCGTAGCTGGTGTGCGGGTCGAAGAAGGTGGCGTGCTCGGCGGCGATGACGAACTCGCACTCGCCGAGCAGGTAGAAGGCGCCGCCGCAGGCCATGCCGTTGACGGCGGCGATGACCGGCTTCCACAGGTCGTTGGCCTTGGGCCCGATTGTCAGCAGCGGGTCGTCGAGGGCGTAGGGCGACGGCGGCTGCGGGACCTGCACCGCGCGGTCCAGGCCGGTGCAGAAGGCGCGGTCGCCGGCTCCGGTGAGGACGACGGCGCGGACCTCGTTGCCGGCGCGGAACTCCCGCCAGAGCGCGCTCAGCCCCGTGGCCGTGGCGAGGTCGATCGCGTTGTGCCGTTCCGGCCGGTCGAGGGTGACGACGGCGACGCCGTCCTTCGTCTCACAGCGCAAGCCAGCGGGGGATGCCGTCATGGAAGACCGCCTTCACGGGGGCGCCGATGCGGATGCGGGCGGGGTCGAAGGAGTCCAGCCGGGCGTCCGGTGCCGTGACCAGGTTGCCCACCAGCCGGATCCGGGGGTCCTCGGCGAGTTCGACGAGGACCACGTTGTACGGGGCCTGTTCGGCGTAGCCGGACAGCAGCGGGGGATGGGGGACGACGTACGACCAGACGCGTCCGCGGCCGCTCACCGGCCGCCACTCGCAGGCGAAGGAGTGGCAGTACGGGCAGCACGGGCGCGGCGGGAAGCGCAGCCGCCCGCAGTCCGCGCAGGCCTGGACGCGCAGTTCGCCGACGCGGGCGTACTCCCAGAAGGGGGCGCCGTCGTCGTCGGTGACGGGGCTCAGCATGTCAGCTCCTCAGGATCAGGGCGGAGGTCGGGACGCCCTCGCCCGCCGTGACCAGGCAGGTCCGCGCGCCGGGCACCTGGGCGGTGGAGGTGCCGCGCAACTGCCGCACGCCTTCGGTGATGAGGTTGAAGCCGTGGACGTACGCCTCGCTCAGCCCGCCCCCGGAGGTGTTCAGCGGCAGCCGGCCGCCGATCTCCAGGGCGCCGCCCTCGGTGAAGGCGCTCCCCTCCCCGCGGGCGCAGAAGCCGTAGCCCTCCAGGGAGAGCGGGACCAGGGCGGTGAAGGCGTCGTAGATCTGGGCGACGTCGATGTCCTGCGGGGTGAGGTCGGCGTGCTTCCACAGATGGCGGGCGGCGGTCCAGGCCGGGCCCGTCAGGGGGTCGTCGGTCCAGTAGTTGACCATGCCGTGGTGCTGGGCCGGCAGGCCCTGGGCGACGGAGTGGACGTAGACGGGGCGCTGCCGGCCGTCGCGGGCGCGGTCGGCGGAGACCACGACGCAGGCCAGGGCGCCGTCGGTCTCCAGGCAGTTGTCGTAGAGGCAGAGCGGTTCGCTGATCCAGCGCGAGGTCATGTACATCTCGCGGGTCAGCGGGCGTTCGTACATGATCGCGGCCGGGTTCTGGTTGGCGCGGTTGCGGCAGGCCAGGGCGACGTTGAAGAGGTGGTCGCGGGTGGCGCCGTACTCGTGCAGGTAGCGGCGGGTCAGCATGCCGATCTCGTCGGCGGGCCGCAGCAGGCCGAAGGGCCGGGTCCACTGGGCGGGGGTGGGCAGTTGGACGGTGGTGTTCGTCCACGGGCGCGGGCCGCTGCCGCGCTTGCGGGACCGCCAGGCGACGCCCACGGTGGCCTGGCCGGTGGCGACGGCGGCGGCGAGGTGGGCGACGGTGGCGCAGGAACCGCCGCCGCCGAAGCCGGCCTTGGAGAAGAAGGTGAGGTCGCCGAGGCCGACGGCCTTCGCCAGCTCGACCTCGTCGGTCTCCTCCATCGTGTACGACGCGAGGCCGTCGACCTCGCGCGGCTCGATCCCGGCGTCGTCGAGGGCCGCCAGGATGGCGCGGCAGGCGAGGGCCTTCTCCGACTCGGGGAGGTGCTTGGCGAAGGGGGTCGCACCTATGCCGACGATCGCGGTGGCGTCCTTCAATGCTGACATTCCGTCAGGCTATCGCTAATCTGACGGATAGTCAGCTCATGGGGAGGTGCTCGGCGCATGCGCGGTGACCTGGAGTGGGGCAGCGTCCCACGGCTCGTGCGGGAGGCCGCGCGACGCTGGGGGGAGCGCGAGGCGGTCGTGGACGGCCGGACCCGCGTCACGTACGCGGAGCTCGGTGCCAGGGTCGAGCGCGCCGCCGCGGCGGCCGTCGCCTCCGGGATCGCCCCGGGGGACCGGGTCGCCGTCTGGGCGCCCAACACGCTCGACTGGATCATCGCCGCCCTGGGCTCGGTCACCGCCGGCGGGGTGCTCGTCCCGCTCAACACCCGCTTCAAGGGCGCGGAGGCGGCCTACGTGCTGCGCCGCACCCGCGCCAAGCTGCTCTTCGTCACGGGCACCTTCCTCGGCACCTCGTACGTCGCCTCGCTGCGGCGCGCGACGCAGGAGCACCCGCTGCCGGACCTGGAACAGGTCGTCGTCCTCTCCGACGCGGCCCCGCAAGGCCACGGCTACCGGCGCTGGAAGGACTTCCTGGCCGCGGGCGACCCCGTCACCGGTGCGGCGGTACGGGCCCGTTCCGACGCGATCGACGGCTCCGCGCCCTCGGACATCACCTTCACCTCCGGGACGACCGGCCACCCCAAGGGCGCGGTCGTCACCCACGCCCAGACCCTGCGCGTCTACGACGTCTGGGCGGACCTGGCCGGGCTGGAGGAGGGCGACCGCTACCTGATCGTCAACCCGTTCTTCCACACCTTCGGCTACAAGGCCGGGATCATCGCGTGCCTGATGCGCGGCGCGACGATGATCCCGCAGCCGGTGTTCGACGTGGGCACCGTCCTGGCCAACATCGCCGCCGAGCGCGTCACTGTGCTGCCGGGGCCGCCCACCCTCCACCAGTCGATCCTCGACCACCCCGAACGGGCCCAGTACGACCTGAGCTCGCTGCGGCTGGTCGTGACGGGCGCGTCCGTGATCCCGCTGCAACTGGTGGAACGGCTGCGCAGCGAGCTGAAGATCGCCACGGTGCTGACCGCCTACGGGCTGACGGAGGCGAGCGGCACCGTGACGATGTGCCGGCGCGGCGACCCCGCGGAGGTGGTGGCCGCGACCTCCGGGCGGGCCATCCCCGACACGGAGGTGCGGGTGCTCTCCGAGGGGCCGGGCCGTCCCGGCGAGGTCCTGGTGCGCGGCTACCACGTCATGTCCGGCTACTGGGAGGACCCCGGGGCCACGGCCGAGGCCGTCGACGCGGACGGCTGGCTGCACACGGGGGACGTGGGCGTGATGGACGCCGACGGCAACCTGCGCATCACCGACCGCATCAAGGACATGTTCATCGTCGGCGGGTTCAACGCGTACCCCGCGGAGATCGAGCAGGCGCTCGCCCGCCACCCCGACGTGGTGGAGGCGGCGGTGGTGGGCGTCCCCGACCCGCGGCTCGGCGAGGTCGGCCGCGCGTACGTCGTGCGGCGGGACGGTGCCGTGGTCACCGCGGACGACCTGATCGCCTGGTCCCGGCGGGAGATGGCCAACTACAAGGTGCCGCGCGAGGTCGAGTTCCTGGCGGAACTGCCGCGCAACGCGAGCGGGAAGGTGCTCAAGACGCAGTTGCGGGGACGGGGACGATGAGGAGCGTGCCCGGATGTCAGGGGGGTGTGGAAGTCGTCGGAGAGACGATCGTCTGGTGCCGGTTGTCCGCGCCGTCCGCGGCGGCGAGGAGCCCGGCCGGTGGACTTCGGCGCGATCCGGGGCATGACAAAGACCGACTGCGGCGCCCCCTCCGCGCCGCAGTCGGTCCATGGATCCCTTGTGCCGTCCCCCGCTCCTTGAGGCGCTCCCCCCTTGGTGCGCCCTCAGGCCGCGCTGCTTCCCCCGTGGTGGTGCTGTCCCCCGTGCCCCCTCGGGCCGGCCGTCCGCCGATCAGGCACCGGTCAGGGCGAGTGCCAGTTGTCAGGCTTGACCGTGGTGTCGTCGCCCTTGACCTTGGGCTCCTCGATCTCCTCGGTCTCGACGACTTCCGGCTCTTCCTCGACGGTGGAGCCGGACTCGGGTGCCGTCTCGCTCATGGTGCCTCCCCTTGTGGTGGGACTGGGCCGATACGAAGCCCGCCTGGCAACGACCCCCGTGCGCTACCAGGCGGGCAGCTCTTGCAGTGATGGAATCGTGGCAGGCCTCGATAATCAACCGATAAACGGAACTGTTGATGTCCTGTATCAGCGGTGTTGCGTGGTGCGGAACCGCTACACGGCGATCGCCGGGGCGGCCGGACCGTGGAGCAGGAGCCGGACCTCGGCGGCGTCGGGGGAGCCCAGCGCGACGAAGGACGCCAGGGCGTCCCGCCAGCAGGCGCGGGCACGGTCCACCTGGCCCACCTCGGCGAGCGCGCGCCCGAGGACGGTGAGCACCTTTGCGTGATAGAGCTCGCCCCCCAGATCGCGCAGCGCGTTCAGCGACTGCTCGGCCAGCGAGGCCGATTGACGGTGGGCACCGGAGGACAGATGCACCTCCGCCATACGGAAGAGGCACATGGCCTCCCAGAACTGCTGTCGCGCCGCTCTGAAGACGGGGAGCGCCTCGGAGAGCGACGCCAGGGCCTCCTCGCGGCGACCGGCCGCCGTCAGCGCGATGGCGAACGCGTACAGGCCGTTGCCGAGACGGAACCCGGCCCGCAGCTCGCGGTAGATCGACAGGGCCTGCCCCGCCGAGGCCACGGCGGCAGAGACGTCCCCGAGTTCGATCTGGGCGCGTGACAGGTTGCTCAGCGCGGCGGCGCCGCCATGGCGGTTGCCGTCGGCCACGAAGGCCTCCAGGGCCTGGGAATGATGGTCAGCGCAGTCCTGGAAGCGCCGCGACGCGAGGGCGACCATCCCGCGCAGGTTGGGGGCGTAACTGCTGGTCAGAGGGTCGTCGACGGCACGCCCGAGCGCGAGGCTGCGTTCGGCCTCCCGGTCGGCCTCCTCCAGTCGTCCGGCCAGGACGTACTGCTGGCCCAGCAGCACGCGGGCCCGGCCCTCCACGAGCGGCTCGCCGCAGGCGTCGGCCGTCGCGACGAGGGAGCGCGTCGCGTGCTCGTATTGGCGCGCGTAGATCCCGGACTCCATCAGGTCCTGGCTCACGAGCAGCAGGTCGACGGCCCGCCGCATCGGGCCCTCGCAACCGCCGGCGGCAGCCTGCCGGACGGCGGCGAGGAGACTGGGCGCCTCGGTGAACAGCCAGTCCAGGCCCTCCTCGCGGGAGCCGAAGGGCATTCCGGCGCGGCCCACGGGGGCCAGGTGCGCGAGCAGGCGGTCGCCGGGGTTCTCCAGCTCGTAGGCGCACATCGCCGACGCGAGGTAGAAGTCCAGCAGCCGGGACACCGCCGCGCAGCGGGCGTCGTCCCCTTCGTGGCGCTCGGCGCAGTCGCGGGCGTACAGGCGGACCAGGTCGTGGTAACGGTAGCGGGCGGGTGCGGCGGACTCGATCAGGCTGATGTCGACCAGCGTCTCGAGCAGTTCCTCGGCGTCGTAGACGTCCAGGTCGAGGACGGCCGCCGCCGCCTCCAACGAGATGTCCGGGCCGTCGGCGAGGGCCAGCAGGCGGAAGGCACGGGCCTGCTGCGCGGTGAGCTGGCCGTAGCCGAGTTCGAAGGTGGCCTTGACGGCGAGGTCGCCGGCCTTGAGTTCGTCCAGGCGGCGCCGTTCGTCGCTGAGCTTGCGGGCGAGGAAGGAGACCGTCCAGGTGCGGCGGGTGGCCAGGCGGGAGGCGGCGATGCGGATGGCGAGCGGCAGGAAGCCGCAGGCGGCGACGACGTCGAGGGCGGCCTGGCGTTCGGCGGCGACGCGTTCCTCCCCGACGATGCGGGTGAAGAGCAGCAGCGCCTCTTCCGGGCTCATGACGTCGAGATCGACCAGATGCGCACCGGCCAGGTCGACCATGCGGGCCCGGCTGGTGATCAGCGCGGCGCAGCCGGGGGTGCCCGGCAGGAGGTGGCGGACCTGGGCGGCGTCGTGGGCGTTGTCCAGCAGGGTCAGGATCCGGCGGCCCGCGAGGGTGGAGCGGTAGAGCGCCGCGCGGTCGGCGAGGGACTCGGGTATCGCGGAGTCGGTGACACCGAGGGAGCGCAGGAAGGAGGCGAGCACCGTCTCGGGTTCGGCGGGCCGCGCGGCGGTGCCCTGGAGGTCGACGTAGAGCTGGCCGTCGGGGAAGGTGCCCGCGACGGCGTGGGCGACGTGGACGGCGAGGGTCGTCTTGCCGACTCCGCCGATGCCGGCGACGGCGGAGACCGACATGACGCCGCCCTCCGCCGAGGACGCGGCCAGGCGCTCGCCGAGCTCGCGGACGAAGGCGACGCGGCCCGTGAAGTCGGCCACGGTGGCGGGCAGCTGGGCCGGACGCACCGGCTCCGCGACGGCCTCGGCCTGCGGGACGGGCGGCGGCAGCAGCGACGGGTCGGCCTCCAGCACGCGCTGGTGCAGCTCGGCGAGCTCCGCGCCCGGGTCGACGCCCAGCTCGTCGTCGAGGAGACGGCGGGTGTCGGCGTAGACGCCCAGCGCCTCGGCCTGCCGCCCGCTGCGGTACAGGGCGAGCATCAGCAGGGCACGCGGGCGTTCGCGCAGCGGGTGCTCCGCGGACAGGACGGTGAGTTCGGAGACGACCTCGGCGTGGCAGCCGGCCTGCAGGTCCAGGTCGAGGCAGGTCTCGGTGAGCTGCAGCCGCCATTCCAGCAGGCGGGTGCGCTGGGTCTCGGCGTACGGGCCGGGGAGCCCGGCCAGGGGCTCGCCGTCGAAGAGGGCCAGCGCGCCGCGCAGTTCCTCGCGGGCGGTGGCCAGGTCGCCCGCCGCGCGGGCCTTCTCGGCCGCGGCCTGGTGCCGTTCGGCGAGGAACAGGTCGAAGCCGTCGCCCGGGTGCAGCACGTAGCCGCCGTCGACGGTGGCCAGGGCGTCGGCGCCGAGGGCCTTGCGGAGGCGGAAGGCGTAACTGCGCAGCGCCGCGAGCGCGGTGGGCGGTGGGTCCTCGCCCCAGACGGCGTCCAGCAGTTCCTGCGCGGTGGCCGTGCGGCCGCCGCGCAGCAGCAGCGCGCCGAGCAGTGCCTTCTGCTGTGGCGACCCGGCGGAGATCGGCTCCGTGCCGCGCCAGGCCCGCACCGGGCCGAGGACCGCGAAGCGCAGCGCTCCGCCTTGGTCCTTACCGCTTGCCATGCCTGCCCCCAGGTGCCGCCGTACCTTCGCGACGAGCGCGTATATCGATCGTTCATCACGAGCCGGAACAGTCTTCACGGACGGCGGGACCATCCCGATCGGTTCCGCCGCTTGTGCCAGTTTGCCGCCTCAACCTGTACGCGGTCACCTATGGGTGGCTTTCGGGAGGGGCGTTCCAGGGAGTAGCGGGGAATGTTCGGTCCAGTTTCATGTGAAGTGCGGGCATATGCCGTCGGTCTGACGGGTGTTCCGTCCGGGGAGGTGGAGAGCCGCCCATGTGCTCGCGTTGTGTGCCGCAGGCCGTGAGCGGACCGCGGAGCCGCAGCGGCGGTGCGCCGGCGCCGTCGGTGTACCGGTTGCCCGGTCCCGCCTTGCGCCGCCGGGCCGTCCGGCATCCGGAGGGGCGACCGTACGCGCCGTACGACTGCGACTTCGCCGCGCTGGACCGGCGTGCCCGCGCGGTCGCGGCGCGGCTGGGACGGCTGGTGCCGCCGGGCAGCCGGGTGCTGCTCGCCTATCCGCAGGGCGCGGACCTCGCCGGGGCGTTCTACGGCTGCCTGTACGCCGGGATGGCGGCGGTGCCGCTGGTCGACGGCGGCCCGGACGGGGCGGCGACGGTCGCGGAGGCCGTCGACCGCTGCCGCCCCTCGATGGTGCTCACCGGTGCCGACGCGTGGACCGCGCTCTCGGTGGACCGCTCGCGCACCCAGGTCGTGGAGGCCGACGGGCGCCGGGTCGGCGGCGAGCCGGTCGACCGCCTGGCGCAGGAGTGGCGTCCGGTCGGCGTCCTGCGCACGGCGCCCGGCTACGAGCGGTACGTCGCCGACGGGCTGGGCGGGGGCCGCATGGAGCCCGCGCTGCGGCACGGCGACCTCGCGGACGCGGTGGGTGAGCTGGCGGTCGCGGCGGGCCGGGGGACCCCGGAGGACAGCCTGGGGTGGATCGCCTCCGTGCACGGGTTGGAGGACGCGGTGTGGCGCATGCTTCTGCTTGCGCCGGGCGGCGGGGTGGCGTGACCCGGGGTGCGGTGCCGTTGTGGTTGCGGTTCGTTGTCGTGCGCGAGCGCAAACAACCCGCACACAACAACCGGCCGTGAGGGGAACCCCGGCCATCCGGCGGAGCCGCGCGCAACAAACGCGGCGCCGCACACAAGGACGGGCCGCCCCAACAGCTACTGACGGTCCGTCAGATTCGCGCTACCGTGGGCTCATGGAGACCTTCCCGAGGATCATTTCGGTGGACGACCACACGGTCGAGCCCCCCGGCGTCTGGCGGGACCGGCTCCCGTCGGCGTACCGGGACAGCGCGCCGCGCATCGTGCGCGCGCCCCTGAAGTCGATGACCTTCGTCGGGGGCAGGTTCGCCCCGCGCATGGGTGAGCCGGGTGACGAGGGGCCCGTCGCCGACTGGTGGGTGTACGAGGACCTGCGGCGTCCCCTGACCCGGCTGGACACCGCCGTCGGGTACAGCAGGGACGAGGTGCGGCTGGAGGCGATCACCTACGAGCAGATGCGCCCCGGCTCGTACAGCGTCCCCGAGCGGCTGGCGGACATGGACGTCAACCACGTGCAGTCCGCCCTCTGCTTCCCCACCTTCCCGCGGTTCTGCGGTCAGACGTTCACCGAGGCGAAGGACCGGGAACTGGGGTTGCTGTGCGTGCGGGCCTACAACGACTGGATGGTCGAGGAGTGGTGCGGCCCGCAGGCCGGGGGCCGGCTGATCCCGCTCACCCTCATCCCGTTGTGGGACGCGGAGCTGGCCGCAGCGGAGGTGCGCCGCAACGCCGAGCGCGGGGTGCGGGCCGTCTGCTTCTCCGAGATCCCGCCGCACCTGGGGCTGCCGTCCGTCCACACCGACGCGTGGGACCCCTTCCTGCGGGCCTGTGACGAGACCGGTACCGTCATCGCGATGCACATCGGCTCCTCCTCGCGCATGCCGTCCACCTCCGCCGACGCGCCGCCCGCGGTCGGCTCCACGATCACCTTCGCCAACTGCTGCTTCTCCATGGTCGACTGGCTGATGTCGGGGATCTTCGACCGCTTCCCCTCCTTGCGGATCATGTACGCGGAGGGCCAGATCGGCTGGATCCCGTACATCCTGGAGCGCGCCGACGTCGTCTGGGAGGAGAACCGGGGCTGGGGCGGCGTGGCCGACAAGGTGCTGCGGCCGCCCTCGGAGCTGTTCCGGGAGCACGTATACGGGTGCTTCTTCGACGACGCGGTGGGTCTGCGCAACATCGACGCGATCGGTGTCGGCAACGTCCTGTACGAGACCGACTACCCGCACTCCGACTCGACCTGGCCCAGGTCCCGTGAGGTCGGCGAGGCCCAGATGGGCCACCTCGCCCCGGACGTCGTCGAGCGGATCGTGCGCGGCAACGCGATCGAGCTGCTGGGGCTGACCCCGGACGGTTTGTGGCACGGGCAGGGCGGGGTCGCCGGCTGAGGAGGCCCGCCTGGTGGGCTTCGTCTGGCATCCGGAGGAAGCCGACGGCCCGCGGCTGTCGGTGTCCGGCATCGGCGTGCCCTTCGACGGGTTCGCCACGCGCTGACCGGCGCCGGTGCCGGTCCGGCCCGACCCCTTGTCTGACGGACCGTCAGGTCCGACCATGGCGGCATGACCAAGACCGCCTACGGCATGCAGCTGCCGGTGCAATCGCTCAGCACCCTCTACGCGGAGCCGTGGGAGGCCGCGGCGCCGCCGGGCGACCTGGTGGACGTCGCGCGGGCGGCGGACCGGCTCGGCTTCGCGTACATCGGGTGCTGCGACCACGTGGCCATCCCGCCCCGGCTCGCCCCCGCGATGAGCCCCACCTGGTACGACCCCGTCGCCACGCTGGCCTTCCTGGCCGCCGTGACGACGCGGGTGCGGCTGCTGAGCCACGTGGCGGTGATCGGACTGCGGCATCCGCTGCTGACCGCCAAGCAGTACGCGACGCTGGACCACCTCTGCGGCGGCCGGCTGATCCTCGGGGTCGGGGCCGGGCACGTCCGGGAGGAGTTCGAGGCCCTCGGGGTGGACTTCGAGCGGCGCGGGCCGCTGCTGGACGAGGCGATCGACGCGGTGCGGGCGCACTTCGCGGCGGGGGAGCAGAAGCCGGAGCCGGTGCAGCGCCCGGTCCCGGTGTGGGTCGGGGGGTCGTCGCCCGCGGCGGTGCGGCGCGCGGCGCTCAAGGGCGACGGCTGGCTGCCCCAGGGGGACTCCCGGAAGGCCATGCCGGGGCAGATCGCCCGGCTGCGGGAATTGCGCGGCGGGACGCCGATCACCGTCGGGGTGATCGCGGAGCCGCTGTACGTCGGCGAGCCGGGGTGGCCGGTGGGGCGGCGCACGCTGACCGGGAAGCCGCAGGCGCTGGCCGAGTCGCTGCGGGAGTACGGCGCGATGGGGGTGGACCAGATCCAGGTGAGGTTCCGCGCCCGGGGAGCGGCGGAACTGCTCGACCAGATGGAGGCGTTCGCCGACGGCGTGGCGCCGCACCTCGACGCGTAGGGAGTGACGGACATGGGCAAGCTGGACGGCCGGGTCGTGCTGATCACCGGCGCGGCGCGCGGGCAGGGCGAGCAGGAGGCGCTGCTCTTCGCGGCGGAGGGGGCGCGGGTCGTCCTCGGGGACGTGCTGGACGAGCGGGGCGCCGCCGTGGCGGAGGGGATCGGCGGCGACCGGGCGCGCTACGTCCACCTGGACGTGACGAGCGAGGCGGACTGGGCCGCGGCCATGGACGCCGCGACCGAGGCCTTCGGGCGGCTGGACGGCCTGGTCAACAACGCCGGCATCCTGCGCTTCAACGAACTCGTCGACACCCCGCTCGCGGAGTTCCAGGAGGTCGTCCTGGTCAACCAGGTCGGTGCCTTCCTGGGGATGCGCACCGTGGCCCCGCTGCTCGCGGCGGCCGGCGGCGGCACCATCGTGAACACCGCCTCCTACGTGGCGCTGGCCGGCATGGCCGGGGTGACCTCGTACGCCGCGACCAAGGCGGCCGTCGTCGGCATGACGCGGGTGGCCGCCGTGGAGCTGGCGCCCAAGGGCATCCGGGTCAACGCGATGTGCCCGGGTGCGATCGACACCCCCATGTCCAACCCCGGGGAGAGCGTGCCCGCGGAGGCCCTGGACCAGCTGTACGGCAAGCTCGTGCCGCTCGCCCGGATCGGGCGCCCGGAGGAGGTCGCGCGGCTCGCGCTCTTCCTGACCGGTGACGACTCCTCGTACATCACCGGGCAGCCGTTCGTCATCGACGGCGGCTGGCTGGCCGGGGTCTCGCTCTTCTGACGGCGATCGGGTATTGACCTCCCCCGTCGCCGGTGGAAGAGTCGGAGCGGGAATCTGACGATCCGTCAGAAAAGCTAGGGACGGTGAACCCCTTGGAATTCGGGATCTTCGTACAGGGATATGTGCCCAAGTTCCGCTCGGAGGTCGACCCGCAGGCCGAGCACCACGCGCTGATGGAGGAGACCGAGTACGTCGTCCAGGCGGACCGGTCGGGCTTCAAGTACGCCTGGTTCAGCGAGCACCACTTCCTCGAGGAGTACTCGCACCTGTCCGCCAACGACGTCTACATCGGCTACCTCACCCACGCCACCGAGCGGATCCACCTCGGGTCGGGCATCTTCAACCCCCTCCCGCAGGTCAACCACCCGGTGAAGGTCGCGGAGAAGGTCGCCATGCTCGACCACCTCTCCGACGGGCGCTTCGAGTTCGGCACCGGCCGCGGCGCCGGCAGCCACGAGATCCTCGGCTTCCTCCCCGGCATCACGGACATGAACGCCACCAAGGAGATCTGGGAGGAGACCGTCGGCGAGTTCCCGAAGATGTGGCTCAACGAGGAGTACCCGGGCTTCCAGGGCAAGCACTGGTCCCTGCCGCCCCGCAAGGTGTTCCCCAAGCCGTACGGGACGTCGCACCCGGCCATGTGGTACGCCGCGGGCTCGCCGCCCTCCTACGCCATGGCCGCCCGCAAGGGCCTGGGCGTGCTGGGCTTCAGCGTCCAGAAGGTCTCCGACATGGAGTGGGTGCTGGAGCAGTACAAGACCGCGGTGCGCGACGCCGAGCCCATCGGGGACTTCGTCAACGACAACGTCATGGTGACGACCACCGCGATCGTCGCCGAGACCCGCAAGGAAGCGATCCGCGTCGCCGCGAGCAGCAACCTCAACTACCTGCAGTCGCTGGTCTTCCGCTACCACGACACCTTCCCGCGCCCGGAGTACATCCCGCAGTGGCCCGAGCTGCTGCCGACGTACACCGAGGAGCTCATCGAGATGCTCCTCGACGAGGAGCTGATGATCTGCGGCGACCCCGACGACGCGCTCAAGCAGTGCAAGCGCTGGGAGTCCGCGGGGGCCGACCAGCTGTCGTTCGGGCTGCCGGTGGGCGTCCCCTTCGAGGACACGATGCGCACGATCAAGCTGGTGGGGGAGCACGTCATCCCCAAGATCGACACGGACCCGGTGCACCGGACCACCCGCTTCCGCCGGGCGGCGTGACGCCGCGGGCCACCGACAGGGCGGCGCCTTCCCGGACCGCCGCCCGGCCCCCGTCCGGACCGGCACCGCGGCGGCGGCCCGCCGCGCCCGGGGACGGCCGGGGGCCACACCCGCGCGGCGGGCGGCCCGCCCGCGGCCCCAGCAGGAGGAGGGACCACGCATGCTCGACCACCTGATCCGCGGCGCGACGCTCGTCGACGGCACCGGTGCCCCGGCCCGCACGGCCGACGTCGGCCTGCGGGACGGCCGCGTCGTCACGGTCACGCGGCCCGGCCGGGCCGAGGAGCCCACACGGACCACCGAGGACGCGACCGGGCTGGTCCTCACCCCGGGCTTCGTCGACCCGCACACCCACTACGACGCCCAGCTGTTCTGGGACCCCTTCGCGACCCCCTCCATGAACCACGGGGTCACCACCGTCGCCGGCGGCAACTGCGGTTTCACCCTGGCGCCGCTCAAGCCGCAGGACGCCGACTACACCCGCCGGATGATGTCCAAGGTCGAGGGCATGTCGCTGAGGGCCCTGGAGTCCGGGGTCGACTGGAGCTGGCACGGCTTCGGCGACTACCTGGACGCCCTGGAGGGCCGGATCGCCGTCAACGCCGGCTTCATGGTGGGCCACTGCGCGCTGCGCCGCTACGTCATGGGGCCCGACGCCGTCGGCGGGCAGCCCTCACCGGACCAGCTCGACCTCATGCTGCGGCTCTTCCACGAGTCGATGGAGGCCGGCGGCTGGGGCCTGTCGACGACCCAGTCCGCCACCCACTCCGACGGCGACGGCCGCCCGGTGGCCTCGCGGCACGCCCGGCCCGCGGAACTGCTCGCGCTCTCCCGGGCCGTCGGGGAGCACGAGGGCACGCAGATCGAGGCGATCGTCGCCGGTTGCCTGGACACCTTCTCCGACGACGAGATCGACCTCTTCGTCGACATGAGCGTCGCCGCGGGCCGCCCGCTCAACTGGAACGTGCTGACCGTCGACGCCGCCGTCCCGGACCGTGTGCCCCGCCAGTTGCAGGCCTCCGAGCGGGCCCGCAAGGCCGGGGGCCGCGTCGTCGCGCTGACGATGCCCATCCTGACTCCGATGAACATGTCGCTCGGCACCTTCTGCGCCCTCAACCTCATCCCCGGCTGGGGCGAGATCCTCTCCCTGCCCGTCCCCGAGCGCATCGCCCGGCTCCGCGACCCCGAGGTCCGCGCGGGGATGCTCCGCCGCGCCGGCAGCCCCGAGGCGGGTGTCTTCCGCCGGCTCGCCGACTTCGGGCGGTACGTCATCGGGGACACGTACTCCGAGGAGAACCGGCGGGCCGGCGTCAGCGGCCGGGTCGTGCGGGACATCGCCGCCGAACGGGGCCAGGACCCCTTCCGCACCCTCGTCGAGATCTGCGCGGCCGACGAGTTGCGGACGGTGCTGTGGCCCATGCCCACCGACAACGACCCGGACAGCTGGGAGCTGCGCCGGAACACCTGGGAGCACGAGGACGTGCTGCTCGGCGGCTCCGACGCGGGTGCCCACCTGGACCGCATGTGCGGGGCGCCGTACACCACCCGGTTCCTCGGCGACTGCCTGCGCGGCCGGCGGCTGGTCCCGCTGGAGAAGGCGGTGCGGATGCTCACCGACGACCCGGCGCGGCTGTTCGGACTCCGCGGGCGCGGCCGGGTCGCCGAGGGGTACCACGCCGACCTGGTGCTGTTCGACCCCGAGCGGATCGACGCGGGCACCGCCACCCTCGTGCACGACCTGCCGGGCGACAGCCCGCGCCTGGACTCCAGGGCCCGGGGCGTGGTCAGCGTGCGGGTGGGCGGCGTGGAGACGATCCGCGACGACGGGATCACCGGGGCCGTCCCCGGCCGGGTCCTGCGTTCCGGACGGGACACCCGCACGGTCCCCACGGGCCTGTGACCCCGGGCCGCCCCCGTGGCGGGACACCGTGTCGCGGGTGTCCGCGCCGCGCGGCACGGGCATAACGTTGGCCCACAGCACGGGAGGTGCGACGACGCCATGCGGATCGCCACGACGATCTTCCTGACCGACCACTCCGTCCCCGCCGTCCGGCTCGCCCGGGAACTGGAGGAGCGCGGCTTCGACGGCCTGTACCTCCCGGAGCACACGCACATCCCGGTCAGCCGCCGCACCCCCGCCCCGATGGGCGGCCCGCTGCCGCCGGAGTACGGCCGTACGCTCGACCCCTTCGTGGGCCTGTCCGCCGCCGCGGCCGTCACCCACCGGCTGCGGCTCGGCACCGGGATCACGCTGGTCGCGCAGCACGATCCGATCGTGCTGGCCAAACAGGTCGCGAGCCTGGACTTCCTCTCCGGCGGCCGGTTCACCCTCGGCGTCGGCTTCGGCTGGAACGTGGAGGAGGCCGCCGACCACGGGGTCGACTGGCCGCGCCGCCGGGAGCTGGTGCGGGAGCGGATGGCCCTCATGCACGCCCTGTGGGCGCCGGAACCGACCGCGTACGAGGGCGGCTCCTGCCGGGTCGCGGCCAGCCACGCGTGGCCCAAGCCCGCCTCGGGCGGGCGGCCCCGCATCCTGTGCGGCGGCGCCGGGGGCCCCGCGCTGTTCGCGCACATCGCCGAGTACGCCGACGGCTGGATGCCGATCGGCGGGGGCGGGCTGGCGGAGAGCGTGCCGCGGCTGCGCCGGGTGTGGGAGGCCTCCGGCCGGGACGCCAAGGCGCTCCAGGTCGTGCCGTACGCGGTGCGACCCAGTCCGGGCAAGCTGGCGTACTACCGGGACCAGGGCCTGGAGGAGGTCGTGCTGCAACTGCCGTCCACGGGAACGGCGGACGTGCTGCGCACGCTCGACGACTACGCGCAGTACATCTGACCCCGGCCGGCGCTCAGGTGCCGGGGTAGCGCTCCAGCCACGCCGCGGACGCGCCGCCGGGACCGTGCAGCGCGGGACCCTGCGTCATCTCCATGGCGAAGTCGTCGGCGAGCTGGAGGACGGTGCCCCGGCCCTCCAGTTCCGCGGTCCAGGCCGGGGGCAGGGCGGTCTCGCCGTGCTGCACGCCCAGCAGGTTGCCGCAGATCGAACCGGTGGAGTCGCTGTCCCCGGAGTGGTTGACCGCCAGCAGCAGTCCGTGCCGGACGTCCTCGGCGACCAGGGCGCAGTAGACGCCGACGGCGAGCGCCTCCTCGGCGGTCCGGCCCGCGCCCAGGGACT
This sequence comes from Streptomyces sp. PA03-6a, assembly GCF_033792765.1. NCBI lineage: Bacteria > Bacillati > Actinomycetota > Actinomycetes > Kitasatosporales > Streptomycetaceae > Streptomyces > Streptomyces sp. PA03-6a. The sequence goes on from NZ_JARAVK010000008.1 coordinate 63,836, forward strand.
CCACCCGCTCCGCGCCGGGCAGTCCCTGGCGTACGGCGCCGAGGGCGGCCTGCAGTGCCACGGAGGTCTCCTCGTGCCCGGGGCGTGCCGCGATCAGGGCCAGCGTGTGCTGCACGGCGCCGTCCAGGGCCTCGCCGCGGGCCAGTCCGTGGACGATGACGGCGAACGCCCCGGCGGCCAGCACGCCGGTGGGATGACCGTGCGTCTGCGCGGCGCACTCGACGGCGAGCTGGAACACCAGTTGCGGCTCCCAGCCGACCAGCAGGCCGAAGGGCGCGGACCGTACGAGCGCGCCGCTGCCCTTGGCGTCCGGGTTCTTGGGGTTGTCGAGGGTGCCCATCCGCTCGTCGCCGAGACCGGTCAGGCAGGCCTTCCCGGGGCCGCGGCGCGCGTACAGCCACTCCTCGCGGGCCAGCCAGCCGGCGTCCTTGCGGCGCTCGTCGGGCCCCCAGTCGTTCTGGGTGGCCGCCCAGCGCAGGTGGGCCCGGTGCACGTCGGTGGGCGGGTGCCAGGCCCCGGCGTCGCGGCGCACCTGGGCGCGTATCAGGCCCTCGGCGGTGAACAGCGTCATCTGGGTGCCGTCGGTGACGGCCCCCCGCCGCCCGTACGCCGGGACGTAGTCGGTGACCCCGTCCTTCCCGTGCGCCTTCCGCAGGGCGGCCAGGGAGTCGGACTCGACGCCTGCGCCGAGGGCGTCGCCGATCGCACCACCGAGCAGACAACCGCGCACCCGGCTGCGGAAGTCCTGCTGCTCGGCACGCCCCCATATGGCCCCGACCATGACCAACGCCTCTCTGCTCGACCCGACCAAGCACTGTAATCGACCCAGATCGGTCGGCTTCCGGTCACGAACGGAATGTGGTCGGTCACGCATCGGCGAAGGCCCCCGCTGCCGTGGCAACGGGGGCCTTCGAGGGGCCGGGGCCCGGGGGTCACCAGGTGCGGCCCTGCCACGCGGGCCGGGGGGCCTGGATGCCGCGGGTCAGTGCCCAGCGGGCCGCGCCCGCGAGCAGGGAGGTGACGATCAGCCCGATGAAGAGGTTCACCACGCAGGTGGCGAGCATCTCGTTGGAGCGGTGCAGGGCCAGCGGGATCACCACGGCGAAGAGGGTCAGCCCGGCCATGATCCAGCCGAAGAACAGCGTGGCGCGGGGCGTCGTGGTGAGGAGGACGCGCAGCAGGAGCGTCGCGGCGAGCGCGACGAGCGCTGCCCCGAGGATGTAGGCGGTGGCGGCGGCGTCGCGCCACAGCCCGTAGCCCTGGGGGGCGAAGAGCGGCAGCAGCAGGAATCTCTGCGCGACCAGGATGCCCGCCTTGGCCAGCAGGCCGGCGAGCACCGCGGTCACGGCTCCGACGGCCCACAACCGCCAGGCGTGGACGCGGCGGCGGTCGTGGTCGGCGTGGCTGCTTGACACGTGGGGTTCCTTTCCGGTCAGCCGACGCAGAGGACCAGGAGGCACAGCTGCATCGGTGACTTCGTTGCCGGCGGCGTGGGGGCCGCCGTCGTCGTGGGGGGTGTGGCCGGGACGTCCGCGGGGGAGTGGGGGGCGGACGAGGGCGCGGTGGTGTGCGGGGTGATGTCCGCGGGTGTGGGGACGGCCGTGACCGTGCCGGTCCGGGGACCGGTGTCGCCCTGCGGGGCGGTGTGCGCCGGCGCGGTGGTGCGCGTCGCGGTCGGTGCGGCGTGGGGTGCGTCGCCGCGCGGCGCGGTGGTGGCGGGGTGTGCGGGCTGACCGGGGCGGTGCGTGGCGTCGCCGCCGGGCTGCGCGGGGATCGAGGAGAGCGGCAGGGTGCGGGCGGTGGCCGGGGTCAGGGTCTCCGCGGCCGCCGCCGTGTCGGCCCGGCCCTTGGAGCCGCCGTGCGGCAGCGCCGCGACCGTGAGGCCGCCGCCGACGAGTGCCACGGCCGTGGCCGCCGCCGCGCGCCGCCGGTTCTTCTTCCAGCGTTCCAGCTGCCGTCGCCGGGCCGCACGACCCTGCAGCGACGGGTCGGCGTCGTCCTGTTCGGTTCCGTCGGGGTCGTCCGGGGAGTCCGCGTCGCGGAGCCGCTCGCGTTCGGCGGTCGGGTCCGGGCCCTGCCACATGGGCGGTGCTATGTCGGGTGCGTACGCGCCGCACCCCGGACACACGAGAGCCCCGTTGAGATGCCGACGGCAAGAGGAGCAGTAGTCCATCTCCGAGTCTTTCTCTGCTGACAACGCCGCCGGGGGACGTCGGCGGCAGGTCCGCGCGCACGTTCACCGTGCAGGGCGGGACGGCCAGCAACGCTAACGACACCTCCCGAAGGAGGTGCGCAGCCTGTGTGACGCTTTTGGAGAGTTGCTCGGACTCTTTTGCACAGGTTGCCGAGGGGCGCGGCTGAGGCCGCGCCCCGGCTCAGTCCTCGAGGACGGGCAGCAGTTCGGGCAGGTGGCCGTCGGAGGCCAGGCCTGCGGCGATGCGTTCTGCGGGTACTTCGCCGTAGGTGGTGGTGCGCTGGCGGGCGGGGCGGCCGGCGGCGTCGGCGATGGCGACCAGGTCGCGGATGGAGCGGTAGGAGCCGTAACCGGAGCCCGCCATGCGGGAGATGGTCTCCTCCATCAGGGTGCCGCCGAGGTCGTTGGCGCCGGAGCGCAGCATCTCGGCGGCGCCGTCGGTGCCGAGCTTGACCCAGCTGGTCTGGATGTTGCGGATGTGGGGGTGGAGCAGGAGGCGGGCCATGGCGGTGACGGCGCGGTTGTCGCGCAGGGTGGGGCCGGGGCGGGCGATGCCGGCCAGGTAGACGGGTGCGTTGGTGTGGATGAACGGCAGGGTGACGAATTCGGTGAAGCCGCCGGTCTCCTGCTGGATCCGGGCGAGCAGGCGCAGGTGGGCGAGCCAGTGGTGGGGCTGGTCGACGTGGCCGTACATCATGGTGGAGGAGGAGGGCAGGCCCAGTTCGTGTGCGGTGGTGATGACCTCGACCCAGGTGGCGGCGGGCAGTTTGCCCTTGGTCAGGACCCAGCGGACCTCGTCGTCGAGGATCTCGGCGGCGGTGCCGGGGACGGAGTCCAGGCCGGCTTCCTTGGCGGCGGTCAGCCATTCGCGCAGGGACAGGCCGGTGCGGGTGGCGCCGTTGACGACCTCCATGGGGGAGAAGGCGTGCACGTGCATGCCGGGTACGCGTTCCTTGACCGCGTGGGCGATGTCGAAGTAGGCGGTGCCGGGCAGGTCGGGGTGGATGCCGCCTTGCATGCAGACTTCGGTGGCGCCGAGCTGCCAGGCCTGTTCCGCCCGGTCGGCGACCTGGGACAGGGACAGGGTGTAGGCGTCGGCGTCGGTGCGGCGCTGGGCGAAGGCGCAGAACCGGCAGCCGGTGTAGCAGACGTTGGTGAAGTTGATGTTCCGTGTGACGACGTAGGTGACCTCGTCGCCGACCGCGTCGCGGCGGACGTCGTCGGCGATCCGGCACAGCGCGTCCAGCGCCGCCCCGTCGGCGTGCAGCAGCGCGAGCGCCTCGGCGTCGGTCAGCTTCGTGGGGTCGTCGGCGGCCACGGACAGTGCGGTGCGCACGTCGGCCTCGATGCGGTCCGGGACCAGGCCGGGGGCGGCCTGCTCGCGCAGCGCCTCCCAGTCCCCGTAGACCTCGTCGAAGTCGTCCCGGCGGTCGCCGGTGCGTCCCTCGGTGTCGATGGTGCGGTGCAGGTCGGTGCGGCCGACGGCGGTGAACACCTCCTCCGGCTCCTGCCACGGACGGCCGGTGACCTCGGCGTCCTCGCGCGCCAGACCTGTGGCCGGGTCGGCCAGCGCGGTGACGTGCGGCAGCAGCCGCGGGTCCAGCCACGGCTCGCCGCGCCGGACGAACTCCGGGTAGACGCAAAGCCGTTCGCGCAAGCTGAAGCCCGCCTCCGCCGAGCGCGCCGCCAGCTCCTCGATCTGCGGCCAGGGCCGCTCGGGGTTGACGTGGTCCGGGGTCAGCGGCGAGACCCCGCCCCAGTCGTCGATGCCGGCCCCGATCAGCCGGGCGTACTCCGCGTCCACCAGGTTCGGCGGCGCCTGGAGGCAGGCCGACGGCCCCATGATGTGCCGGGCGACCGCCACCGTGGCCACCAGGTCGTCCAGTTCCGCGTCCGGCATGCCGCGCATCGCGGTGTCCGGCTTGGCGCGGAAGTTCTGGATGATCAGTTCCTGGATGCCGTGGTACGACCGCGCGACGCGGCGCAGCGCGAACAGCGACTCGGCACGCTCCTCGTAGGTCTCCCCGATGCCGATGAGCAGCCCGCTGGTGAACGGCACGGAGCTGCGCCCCGCGTCCTCCAGCACCCGCAGCCGTACGGCCGGTTCCTTGTCGGGGGAGCCGTAGTGCGGGCCGCCGGGCTCGCTCCACAGCCGGGTCGCCGTCGTCTCCAGCATCATGCCCATCGAGGGGGCGACCGGCTTCAGCCGCTGGAAGTCCGTCCAGCTCATGACCCCGGGGTTGAGGTGCGGCAGCAGCCCCGTCTCCTCCAGGATCCGGATGGACATCGCCCGCACGTACGCGATGGTGTCGTCGTAGCCGTGCGCGTCCAGCCACTCCCGCGCCTCGGGCCACCGATCCTCCGGCTTGTCCCCGAGGGTGATCAGCGCTTCCTTGCAGCCGAGTTCGGCACCGCGCCGGGCGATCTCCAGCACCTCGTCCGGGGACATGAACATCCCGTGCCCGGCCCGCCGCAGCTTGCCGGGGACGGTCACGAAGGTGCAGTAGTGGCATTTGTCCCGGCACAGACGGGTGAGCGGGATGAAGACGCTCTTGGAGTAGGTGATGATCCCGGGCCGTCCCGCCGCCTCCAGGCCCGCGTCCCGCACCCGGGCCGCGCTCTCCGTCAGGGCGGCGAGGTCCGCCCCCCGCGCCTGGAGCAGCACCGCGGCCTCCGCGGTGTCGAGCGCGACGCCGTCCCGTGCGCGCCTCAGGGCACGGCGCATGCTGTTGGTGGTGGGCGGAGTGTGGGTCATCCTCCGAGGATAGGTGCGGCGTACGTCAGTCGGCGGTGTCGGGAGGATCACCGGGCCGCCGGGCCCCGACGGGGAATAACCGAGCTGGCCTTGACGTCCGCGTCAAGGTCTACCGTCGGGGGCATGCGGATCGGAGAACTCGCCGAACGGGCCGGGACCACCACCCGCGCCCTGCGCCACTACGAATCGCTCGGCTTGCTGCGGGCCCGGCGCACGGGCAACGGCTACCGGGCCTACGACGAGCAGGACCTGCGACTGCTCCGGCAGATCCAGGCGCTGCGCGCCTTCGGCTTCGAACTGGAGGACACCCGGCCGTTCGTGGACTGCCTGCGGGCCGGCCACCCGGAGGGTGACTCCTGTGCCGCCTCGATCGACGTCTACCGGCGCAAGCTGGCCGAGCTCGACGAGTGCATCGACCGTCTGGGGGAGCTCCGCGAGCGACTCGGCTCGCAGCTCGTCCGCGCGGAGCTGGCCTCGGCCGGGGGCACCTCCGAACCGCGCTGTGAGTTCAGCTGCGAGGCAGACGAGGGGAGTACGCGATGACGACGCACATCGAGGGCCTGACCGAGGTGACCGACGCGACGTTCGCCGAGGAGGTGCTGGGGGCCGAGGGGCCGGTGCTGGTGGAGTTCACCGCCGACTGGTGCCCGCCCTGCCGCCAGATCGCCCCGGTCCTGGCGGAGGTCGCCCGCGAGGAGGCGGGCCGGCTGAAGGTCGTCCAGCTCGACGTGGACCACAACCCGCAGGCGACGTCGGCGTACGGCGTCCTGTCGATGCCGACCCTGATGGTCTTCCGGTCGGGGGAGCCGGTGAAGTCCCTGGTGGGGGCGCGGCCCAAGCGGCGGCTGCTGCAGGAGCTCGCCGACGTCCTGTGAGCGGGCGGGCGCCCGGGCGGGTCCCGGGACGGGTGAAGGCCCGCCCCGGGAACCGGCCGTCAGGCCTTCGCGGGCTCCTCGGGCAGGGTCGCGGCGGCGGCCGCGTCGTCCCCGTCCCCGTCGGAGTTGATCCGCGCCAGGACCGCGTCGCGCTCCGGGGTGTCCTCGGGCTTGACGAAGCCGATGAGCACGTACAGCACGAGGCTGACGGCGAGCGGCGTCACGATCTGGATCTGCAGCTGCACCCCGTCCAGGCCGTAGTTGGTGAGCCAGAAGGCGAACAGGCCCGCCGCCCAGGAGACCAGCGCCGCCGTCGGGCCGGACTTGCGGAAGGTGCGCAGCAGGCCGAGCATGAACGGGATCGCGATGGGGCCCATCAGGCCGGCCACCCACTTGATGACGACCGTGATGATGTCCTTGAAGGTCGGCGAGTTGACCTGGGTGGCCACCGCCATCGACAGGGCGAGGAAGGCCACGGTGGTGAGCCGCGCCGCGAGCAGTCCGGCCCGCGCGTTCCAGCCGCGCGCCGCCTTGGACAGCACCGGGGCGATGTCCCGGGTGAAGACGGCGGCGATGGCGTTGGCGTCGGAGGAGCACATGGCCATGGTGTGCGAGAAGAAGCCGACGACCACCAGGCCCAGCAGGCCGTGCGGCAGCAGTTGCTCGGTCAGCAGGGCGTACGAGTCGGAGGCGTCCGGCTTCTGCGCCTTCACCAGCAGCGGGGCGACCCACATCGGGAAGAAGAGGATCAGCGGCCAGACGAACCACAGCACGGACGACAGCCGCGCCGAGCGCGTGGCCTCGCGGGCGTTGCTCGTGGCCATGTAGCGCTGGGCCTGGTTCCACATGCCGCCGTTGTACTCGAACGTCTTGATGAACAGGTACGCCAGCAGGAAGGTCAGGGTGTACGGGCCGGCGGTCGGGGCGGTGTGGTTGTCGGGCAGCTTGTCCCAGACCGTCCACAGCCCGCTGATCCCGCCGATCTCGCCCAGCACCGCGACCAGCATGGCGAGGCCGGCCAGCAGCTGGATGACGAACTGGCCCAGCTCGGTGAGGGCGTCCGCCCACAGGCCGCCGACCGTGCAGTAGACGGCCGTGACGGCGCCGGTGATGAGGATGCCCTGGTTGAGGGAGACACCGGTGAAGACCGACAGGAGGGTGGCGATAGCCGCCCACTTGGCGCCCACGTCCACGATCTTGAGCAGCACGCCGGAGACGGCGAGTGCCTGCTGGGTCGGGACGTTGTAGCGGGTCTTCAGGTACTCCAGCGGCGAGGCCACGTGCAGCCGCGAGCGCAGCCGGTTGAGCCGGGGCGCGAAGAGGTTGGCGCCGATGGCGATGCCGATGGCGATGGGGAAGGACCAGGTGACGTACGAGGTGACGCCGTAGGTGTAGGCGATGCCGGCGTACCCGGTGAACATGACCGCGCTGTAGCCGGACATGTGGTGCGAGATGCCGGACAGCCACCAGGGCATGCGACCGCCCGCGGTGAAGAAGTCGCTGACGTCGTCGACGCGTTTGTGGGACCACAGGCCGATGGCGACCATCACGCCGAAGTAGCCGACGAGTACAGCCCAGTCGAGACTGTTCATGCGTTGTTGCCCCTTCCAGGGGTCCGCCTTGTGAACGGGAGCGCACTTCGCCGGTACGTCCGTCGCGGGGCGGCGCCCCAGATTGAACCGCCTGGAAAGGGGCTGGTCAAGACCATCGGCGTTCAAGGACATGAACGCCGATCAGCGAGTAGAACGATTTTACTTGTTCTTGACCTTACTTCACGTTGTTGTGAACCTGCCCGGCGCCCCACGATGAGCGGGTACTTCGCCGGAACGACCGCACGTCGACCGGAGCCCGCCCGGGCTCCGACCGTCCCTGTCAGTGCATCAGTTCGCCCGCGTTCACCAGCAGCGACTGCCCGGTGATCGCGCGCGCCCGGTCGGAGGCCAGGAAGACCGCGGCCTCCGCCACGTCGCCGTCCGTGGCCAGCTCCGGCAGCGCCATCCGGTCGGTGAGCCGGTGCAGCACCTCGTCCTCGGGTACGCCCTCGGTGTGCGCGGTGAAGCCGACGTAGGCCTGGACCGGCGGGCCCCACATCCAGCCCGGCAGCACGGTGTTGACCCGGATCCGCTCCGGGCCGAGTTCACGGGCGAGCGAGTACATCGCCGAGGTGAGCGCGCCCTTGGAGGAGGCGTACGCCGCCTGGCGCACCTGGGACGGCGCGGCCACGGCGGACTGGGTGCCGATGAAGACCACCGAGCCGCCGCCGCGCCCGCGCAGACCGGGCAGGCAGGCCCGGGTCATCCGCAGCGTGCCGAGCAGGTTGACGTCCAGCACCGTCTTCCAGGTCTCGAAGTCGGCGTCGGCCAGACCGCCGAAGTAGCCGTCCATGGCGGCGACGTGGACGACCGCGTCGATCCCGCCGAAGCGCTCCTGTGCGAGTGCGGCCAGCGCCTCGCACTGTGCGGCGTCCTTGATGTTCGTGGAGCGCCAGGCGACGTGGGCGCCCCCGGGGTCGATCTCGTCGGCCGCCTTGGCGAGGTGGGCCTCGGTGCGGGCCCCGAGCACCGCGTTCCCGCCGTCGCGGACGACGGCCTGGGCGACGCGCTGTCCGAGGCCGGCTCCGACCCCGGACACCACCACGGTCTTGTCGCGCAGCAGCACGACCCACCACCTCCACCCCGACGGATGAACTGACGGATCGTCAGAATAGGCTCACCCGCCCGCGATGGCCAGGGCCTTGGCGAGCCGGCGCAGCCCCTCCCCGATCTCGTCCGGGGTGTGCGTCACGAAGGACAGCCGCAGCGCCGCACGGTCGGGCTCGCCCGCGTAGAAGGGCGCCCCCGGCACGTAGGCCACGTCGTGGGCCACCACCTGGGGCAGCAGCTCCGTCGCGTCGTAACCGGCGGGCAGCCGCGCCCAGACGAACATGCCGCCCTCGGGCCGGTTCCACGAGCTGCCCTCGGGCAGCGCGCCGGGCAGCCCGGCCAGCAGGGCGTCCCGCCGCTCCCGGTAGGCGGCGCGGACCCGGGTCAGATGGGCGTCGAGGTCGGAGTCGGCGAGGTAGCGGGCGGCGGCGGCCTGGTCCACGGTCGAGGTGTGCAGGTCGGCGGACTGCTTGGCGACCACGCACGCGCGGTGCAGGGTGGCCGGGGCGCGCAGCCAGCCGAGCCGCATCCCGGGGGCCATGATCTTGGACAGGCTGCCGAGCAGGACCGTACGGTCGGCGGCCGCCTCGTGGGAGGCGATCCACGGCTCCGCCTCGCCGTCGTAGCGCAGTTCGCCGTACGGGTCGTCCTCCGCGATCCACAGACCGTGCCGTTCGGCGATCAGGGCGACCGCCTGCCGGCGCTCGGCGGTCGTCGTGCGGCCCGTGGGGTTCTGGAAGGTCGGCACCAGGTAGAGCAGCTTGGCCTTCTCCCGGACCACGGCCAGCTCCAGGGACATCGGGTCGATGCCGTCCGCGTCGGAGGGGACGGGCACCACGCGGGCGCCCGCGAAGGCGAAGCACTGCAGCGCCGCCAGGTAGCCCGGGTCCTCCACGAGGACGACGTCCCCGGGTTCCAGCAGGGCGGTGGAGATCAGGGTGAGGGCCTGCTGGGAGCCGCCGGTGACGAGCAGGTCCTCGGAGCCGGTGGGCAGTCCCGCCCGGCTGAGCCGGCCGGCGACCGCCGTGCGCAGCGCCGGGTCCCCCTCGGTGGTGGAGTACTGCAGCACCCGCTCGGGTGCCTCGGCGAGGACGCGGTCGTACGCGGCGCGTATCGCCGCGGCGTCGAAGAGCTCGGGGGCGGGCAGCCCGCCGGCGAAGGAGATCACCTCCGGGCGGGCGGTCAGCGCGAGGATCTCCCGTACCGGCGAGCCGCCGACGGAGGTGGCGCGGGTGGCGAGGCCGGGGACGGCGGCACGCATGGCGGGCTCCTTCGCTGTGGGCGGGCGATTTCGCGGACCGTACACAGATGTGCCGGGCACCGCCACGGGCTTCCATTTCTGACGCTCAGTCAGCTACACCGTATGCATGACCGAAGAAGACACCCGCAGCGAGGTCTACGCCGAACTGGCCTCCGTCGGCCCGTACGGCCCCGGCCTCGGCCACGCGCTCATCACCATGGTCGAGCCGCACCCCGGCCACGAGTACGCCTACAACCGCTGGTACGAGGACGACCACTTCATCGCCGGTGCCATGGCCATGCCCTGGATGTACGCCGGGCGCCGCTGGGTGGCCACCCGCGACCTGCAGTTACTGCGCTACCCGGAGAAGTCCGCGGTGGCCCGGCCCGTCACCGAGGGCTGCTACATCACCGTGTACTGGATCACGGCCGGGCGCTACGGGGACCACATGAAGTGGACCGTCGCCATCAACCGGCGCCTCAACCGCGACGCCCGCGTCCACCACGACCGCACCCACGTCTTCACCGCCTTCCAGGACCACGCCGTCACCGTCTACCGTGACGGGCCGGCCGGGCCCCGGGACTTCCACGCGCTCGACCACCCCTACGCGGGGCTGGTCGTCGAGGTGGTCGACACCGACACCCCGCAGGAGTGCGACGCGCTGCTCGGCCTGCTGCGCGACCGCCACCTGCCGCGGCGGCTGGCCGGCTCGCCCTCCGCGATGGTGACCGTCTTCCGTCCCACACCGCTGCCGCTGGAGCGGATGTCGTACGTGAAGCAGGTCGAGGGCGTCGGCACCCGGCTCACCCTGCTGTGGTTCCTGCAGCGGGACCCGCGCGAGGTGTGGGAGGAGCACTTCACGGGGCTGGACACCGAGGTGGCCGGCACGGGGCTCGGTCGGGTCGAACTCGTCGCGCCCTTCGTCCCCACGGTGCCCGGGACCGACACCTACGTCGACCGGTTGCGGGGGTAGGGCGCCGGGGTGGCAGTGAGCCCCCTCGGCCAGGACGGCGTGCCGGTCGAGAGGGCCCGTACGGATACTGCGGCGGTGCTCAGTCGAGGTCGTACGTCCCGTGGCCGACGTCCGCGACGAACGCCGCCCAGGCCTCGGGGGAGAAGGCGAGCGTCGGGCCGTCGGGGTCCTTGGAGTCGCGGACGTCGACGGCCGACGTCGTACGGGAGGCCACCTCGACGCAGGCGCCATTTCCCTGGGAACGGGTGGACTTGGTCCACGCCCTGGTGTTTCCGAGCTGAATAGCCATGATCGCTCCGAGCATTCTTTTTTGTGCAGCTCTGACGTGATCGAAGCTACTCGCCAACATCACTGCCCACAGCGGCTATTACCTCCAACGGGTGGCATATTCCAGGAGGTCTTCCGCCTCACGGGACGCAGGTGTACTCTGTGGCATTCCCGCCGGGGAGTCAGCGTGCATACTCCTTAGCGGCGTCCGCGATGAACTGCCGGCTCTGCTCCGCGCTGAGCGCCTGGGCCCGCAGGTGCTCGTACATCACGCTGTAGCCGTGCACGTCGGTCGGCTTCTCCAGGTACAGGTCGCTCGTCACGCCCTCGATGTAGACGACGCTGGAGTCGGTGGCGTCGGCGAACTCCAGGATCGCGAAGTTGCCGGACATGCCGGGGTGGGCCCCGGCGTCGTACGGCAGGACCTGGACCGTGACGTGCGCCTGGGTGCTCATCTGGGCCAGGTACTCCAACTGTTCGCGCATCACGTCCTTGGTGCCGACGACACGGCGCAGCGCGGACTCGTCCATCACCACCCAGAAGCGCAGCGGCGAGTCCGGGTCGGTGACGCGCTCCTGGCGCCGCAGCCGGATCTCGATCCGCTTCTCGATCTGCTCGGGCGTGGCCTCGGGGAGCGTCCCCTCGATGACCGCCGAGGCGTAGTTGCGGGTCTGCAGCAGGCCCGGCACCACCAGGGAGTCGTAGACGCGCAGGGACTCGGCCTCGGTCTCCAGGCCGATGTAGACGCTGTAGGGGACGTCGCCGAAGGCGTGCCACCAGCCCTGCTGCCGGGACTCGCGCGCCATGTTCATCAGGGAGTCGACGAGACGGCTGTCCTCGACCCCGTACACGCTGCACAGGTCGCGCACGTCGCGCTGGCTGATGCTCCGGCGCCCGTTCTCCAGCCTGCTGATCTTCGACTGGGAGACCAGCAGCCGGGCGGCGACCTCCTCCGCGGTCATCCCTTTCTGCTCGCGCAGCTTGCGCAGTTCCGAGCCGAGTCGGCGTCGCCTGACGGTGGGATTGACGTTGGCGGCCACGGGATGTGCACCTCCGTATTCCGGACTGGTCCGTGTTCTCTGCAGATATGTACTGCTGGTCAGCAGAGTGCCACTATCGGTCATCCCACCGCTGGGAATTGGTCATATGCTGCGCTCGTCGAAAGAGCGGACAAACAGCAACGCGCGGGGCGGCGGCCGGCCGGTGCCGGTCGCCGCCCCGCGCGCGGCGGTTGCGATGGGATCGCGGTCGTCACGGTGTCCGGGCCCTGCCGCCGGACACCCCGGGTCAGCGGACGCCGGCGCGGACCATGCCGTGGCCCGTCGCCCTGGCCGCCGCCGGACGCCCCTGGGCGGGGGCGCGCTTCGGCTGCGCGGCGGCACCGTTCTGCACGTCCATCACGGCGTGCGCGACGAGGCCGCCCATGGGGTCGTACCTGATCAGGTCACGGAGCCGCGATCGGGACGACCGGCCTTCGTTGCCCGGGTACAGGTGCTTGCCGAGCCCCACGGCATGGGCGATCGCGGCGAGCGCGGCGGTCCGCGGGTCCGGTGGCACCCCGGTGCGGATCGCACTGTCCAGCCGGGCCCTGATCTCCCGGCTGACCTCGCTGTCGGTCGCCTGATAGCGCGTGGTCGGCAGCACCCCGCACATCTGCCCCGGCACGGCGTGCACCATGCCGCACCGTTCCAGATGCGTGAGATACGTCTGGCGCAGCCCCAGGCGGGGCCCGCCGATCCAGTGGACGGCGCGCACGGGGCTGCCACGACGGCGCAGCAGTTCGAGCGCGGAGTCCAGGGTCGGATCTCCTGTCGGCCGTGGGTGCACCACGGCGATACGATCCCCGTCAGGGGCTATCCGTCCTGCGAGGGCCAGCTCCACTAGCTGTGCCCCGGCAAGACCGAGGTCGAGCGACTGCGGCTGCGCCGTGGTACCCGTGGCCGGGTCCAAGGCGAGAAGCAGTAGCTCCTCCGGAAGTGTTCTGCGGCTCCTGCCCATCCATGCCTCCCCGCGTGGATGAATGACAGGGTGACGCCTCTCACACCGGCCTGTCGAGAGCGCCTTGCCCGTTCGTGCGGGAACCGACTCATATGTCGTTCTCGTCTAGCACCGAGGGCGGCGGTGGCTCGCGGGGGGCCGTTGGCGTCCCACGGCGGGTCCCACGGCGGCTTCACAGCAGGGGCCTGGAAACTGGTGTAAGGGTGAGCGGGGCGCCGCGGCGGCGCACCGCACGAGTGTGGAGGAGGTCCGGTGGCGGGCGAGTCCCCCGGCAGGGCGGAGCAGCAGGAGTTGTCGGGGGAGGCGACCGGAGGCGGGGCGGTGGATCCGCGGCTGTCGGTCTTCCGCGGGGTCGTGGGAGCGCCCCGGGGCGCATCGGAACCGGCCACCGGGGACCCGGAGTTCGCGCCGGAGCCGCCCGAAGCGGAGGGCGTGCCGGAGCCGGATCGGAGTGCTTCCGCTACGCCGGATGACGGAGCGGGCGTGGACGGCGAGCCGCAGGACGCTACGCCGGACGCGGAGGACGCCCCTCCGGCCGACGGCGCGGGGGACGATGCGGAATCCCGTACCGACGACGCAGTCGCCGAGGAGGCGGGCGCGGAGGAATCCGGTACGGACGGCGACGAGGACGGCGACGAGGACGGGGCCGGGGACGGGGCGGAGGTCGAAGCCGGCACCGAGGACGGCCCCGAGGGCCGCAGCGAGGAGCACCGCACCGAGGACGAGGCCGCCGAGGACGGCGCCGCGGAACCCACCGCCGGCGGGACGCCCGCGGAGGGGCCCGAGGACGCCGTGGACCCCGAGGACGGCGAGGAGCCAGAGGAGTCCGCGGACTCCGGGGCCGAGCCGGAGGAACCTTCCGCCGCCGGGGAGACCGGCCGTGGCGAAGAGCCTTCCGCGGGGACGGACGAGCGGACCGGGGCGGACGCCGAAGCGGAGCCCGGGGACGACGACGGCGGCGACGCGGGCGAGGAGACCCCGGACGACTCCACGCAGGACGCTCCCGGGAAGTCCCGGGACGCCACCCCCTCGGACGACGACGAGGACGACGCCGAGGGCCCCTCACAGGGCCCCGGAGACGTCAAGGGCGGACCCGGGGCGCGCGAGGCGTCCGGGGGCGGACACGACGGCCCCAGGGCCGGGGAGGGCACGCTCACGCTGCGCGCGCCCCGCACCGAGGGCGGCGGCACGCCGGCCAGGGACCGCACCATGACCCTGCGCGCGCCCTCCGCGTCCGCGCCCGTCAAGGCGCCCTCCCGGCCGAGCGGAACGTTCGTCCCGCTGCGGACCGACGACCGCCCGGCCGTGGTCCCGCAGGCCCCGGCGCCCGTGGAGACCGCGCGGACCACGGAGCCCGGCGGCGGTTCGCGGACGAAGCAGATGCCGCTGCCGCCCGACCCCGACGAGCCGCTGCGGCTGCTGGCGGAACTGACGAACACGCCGCCGCCGCCGCAGACGCCGCTGCGCACGACCGTGCGGCGGATCAAGATCTGGACCCCGCTGGTCCTGCTGCTGATCGTGGCCTTCTGCGTGGCGCAGGCGCTGCGCCCGCTGCCCGAGCCGGAGCTGGACCTGACCGCCGAGACCTCGTACACCTTCAAGGGCGACGAACTCGCGCTCCCGTGGCCCAGCGAGGGCCAGGCCGTCGTCGAGGCCGAGGGCCTGGGCCGCATGGGCGAGTTCGGCGAGCAGGTGCCGACGCCGATCGCGAGCGTCGCCAAGGTGATGACGACCTACGTCATCCTGCGCGACCACCCGATCAAGAAGGGCGGCAAGGGCGAGACCGTCGAGGTCGACCAGAAGGCCGAGGACCAGTACCACAGCGGCATGCAGGAGTCGGAGTCCGTCGTCCCCGTCACCGCCGGGCAGAAGCTCAGCGAGTACGAGGCGCTGGAGGCCGTCATGCTGCCCTCGGCCAACAACATCGCCCGCCTGCTGGCCCGTTGGGACGCGGGATCGGAGGAGGCGTTCGTGAAGAAGATGAACGCCGCCGCCGAGGAACTCGGGATGGACGACACGACGTACACCGACCCGAGCGGCCTGGAGGCGACCACCGTCAGCACCGCGAGCGACCAGGTCAAACTGGGGCACGCGGCGATGAAGGACGAGGTCTTCGCGCAGATCGCCACCAAGATCCAGTACACGGACATCAACGGCGACGACCAGAAGAACTACAACCAGCTGGCCGGCTACCACGACATCGTCGGCATCAAGACCGGCACCAGCACCAAGGCCGGCGGCAACCTGCTCTTCGCCGCCTACCGCACGATCGGCGGCACCAAGCAGCTGATCGTCGGCGCGATGCTCGACCAGCAGAAGGCGCCGATCATCGACACGGTCCTCAGCCGCAGCCGCACCCTGATCGACGGCACGCGGGACGCGCTCGCCTCGGCCACGATCATCAAGAAGGGCGACGTCGTCGGCTACGTCGACGACGGCCTCGGCGGCCGCACCCCGGTGGTGGCCGGGAAGGACGTCACCGCGATCGGCTGGACGGGCCTCAAGGTCGACATCTCGGTGGAGACCGGCAAGGGGGGTCTGCCGCACGCGGCGCAGGCAGGTGACCAGGTCGGTGAACTCGTCGTCGGAAAGGGCGACAGCATGATCCGGGTCCCGGTCGTGCTGCAGTCGGCCCTCGTCGAGCCCTCCTTCGGCTCGAAGCTGACCCGGGTCGCCTGACCCGGGTCGGCCCCGCCCGCGGTGCGCGGGCGATCGGGAGGACGGGCCGGCCGGACCGCTACACGTGGTCCAGCCGGCCCGCCTTCGCCTCCTCGACCAGCGAGCGGAACTGCTCGGCGCTCATCCGCACCCGCTGCCCGAAGTCGTCGGTCAGCACGACCCGCTGGTCGGCCGGCGCCGTCTCGTCCACATACAGCGTGGGACAGCCGCAGTCGCAGTTGCCGCAGAACACGGCCACCTGTTCCATCGGTCCACCTCTGCCCGGTCCGCGCCCGGCCGGTCACCGGGCGTCATGAGCGGCATACCCGTGGTGACGGTGTTTCAGGCCGGTGGAGCCGACGGGGCCGACGAGGCCGCCGGGGGCGGGGGCGTCTGGGGCGCCGAAGCCGCCTGGGCCGACAACTCGCGCTCCAGCGGGGTGCGGAAGCGGGGCGTGACGCGGACGGCGTCCAGCCACCCCCGCAGCCGCGCGGCCTCCGCCTCGATCGCGGCGACGGCCTCGCGGCCCGGGTCGCCGAAGAGCCGGTGGACGACCTCGCCGTCGGCGCGCTGCGCCCAGCCGCCGACGACCTGCCCGTTCCACCACACGGTCGGGCCGATGTTGCCCGAGCGGTCGAAGAGCGCCGCCCGCTCCCGTTCGTCCTGCGGCAGGTACCAGTCGCGCCGCTGCCAGCCCATCGGCGTCGGGTCCAGCGCGGGCAGCAGCGCCGCCCACGGTGGCGTCGGCGGGGCCGGGTCGCCGTCGCCCGGCAGCACGTGGCCGGTCTCCCCGTCGAGCAGGACCTCCTCCGTGCCGAGCGCCGCCAGGGCCTTGCGGACCTCGGTCAGCGTCCAGCCCGTCCACCACTTCAGGTCGGCCTCCGTGCCCGGCCCGTACGCGGCCAGCCAGCGGCGCACCAGCTCGACGCGCGCCTGCGCGGTGGGGGGCGTCCGGGTCACCGTGCCCGGGGCCCAGCGGTACTGACTGCTCGTCCAGCCGCCCACCGGCCTTCTGCGGACGATGCGGCCCTCCGCCGCCAGCACCCGCAGGACGCGCGTCGACACCGCCTGGGTGGCCTCGTACGGCTTGCCGCGTGCCACCACGACCTGTTCGCGCAGCCGGGGCACGTCGGAGGCGAGCTGCGCGGCCGTCGCCTCGCCGCGTCCGGTCAGGGCGGCGAGCACGGACTCCTCCAGCTCCGCCAGCCACCGCTCGTCCCAGCCGCCGCCGTCGGCCAGGTGCTTGAGCAGTTTCCGCCGCTCCAGCGCGGCGATCGCCAGGGCCGCCGCGGACAGCACCACCGGCGCCGAGGCGGTGGTGACCACGAACATCGTCCGCCGCATCGCGAGCAGCCGGGTCAGGCTCCGGTCCTCGTGCAGTGCCCGGTCCAGGGCCGCGGCGCCGGGCTCGCGCATCCTGGCGGCGGCCGACACGTAGACCGTCGCCGGGTCCGTGCCGTGCAGCGCCACCAGCGACTCGGTGACCTCCTCGGGGGTCGCGGCCCGCCGTT
This sequence comes from Streptomyces sp. PA03-6a, assembly GCF_033792765.1. NCBI lineage: Bacteria > Bacillati > Actinomycetota > Actinomycetes > Kitasatosporales > Streptomycetaceae > Streptomyces > Streptomyces sp. PA03-6a. The sequence continues at coordinate 80,949 of NZ_JARAVK010000008.1, forward strand.
CCGGCGTCAGCCGGTGCCGTACCGCCATGCGGCGCCGCCGCTCCTGCGCCCCCACCGTCCGTCGTGCGTCCATGGCTCATCGTGGCACGGCCCACCGACAGCACCTCCGGCCGCCTGTGACGTACATCACACAATCGGTACCGGAAGTCGCGTAAGGACAGCGGCCGTCCGCGCTCTCCCGGTGGACCGGAACGCATCCGGAGCGCACCGCCCGCCTGCCGAGGAAGGCCATGCTGACCGACATCGACCACATCGTCAGGGCCCGTCTGCGCACCCCGCGCTCGGGGCCCCGGGGCCGGGAGATCACCGCGACCCTGCGCTACCGCCGCGACGACCCGCTCGCCGCCCGGATCACCTTCCCCGCGGAGGTCTCCCTCGACGGCGCCGAGGTGACCTGGGTCTTCGCCCGCGGGTTGCTCACCACGGGCCTGTACGAGCCCGCCGGGGAGGGCGACGTGCACATCCGGCCGAACGGGCCGGAGCACACCGCGATCGAGTTCCGCACCGACGAGGGCACCGCCCTCGTGGAGGTGCGCACCTCCGGTCTGCGGAGCTTCCTGGCCCGGGTGTACGAGGCCGTGCCGCCCGGGCAGGAACTGCGCCACCTGGACATGGACGCGGTGATCGCCGCCTTGCTGGACACCGACGGCGAGTGACCGCCACACGGCCACGGCCGCCCCCCCATGGCCCGGGGGCGGCCGTGGGGGTCAGCGCGCGAGCGGCCGGAACCCGCGCAGGCGCAGCGAGTTGCCGACCACGAAGACCGAGGAGAAGGCCATCGCGGCGCCCGCGATCATCGGGTTGAGCAGCCCGGCGGCGGCGAGCGGCAGGGCCGCCACGTTGTAGCCGAAGGCCCAGAAGAGGTTGCCCCTGATCGTGCCCAGGGTGCGCCGGGACAGCCGGATGGCGTCGGCGGCCACCCGCAGGTCGCCGCGGACCAGGGTCAGGTCGCTCGCCTCGATGGCGGCGTCCGTGCCGGTGCCCATGGCGAGTCCGAGGTCGGCGCGGGCCAGCGCGGCGGCGTCGTTGATCCCGTCGCCGACCATGGCGACGGACCTGCCCTCCCGCTGGAGCCGGGCCACGACGGCGACCTTGTCCTCCGGCATGACGTCCGCGATCACATCGGCGGCGTCGATGCCGACCTCGGCGGCGACGGCCCGGGCCACCGCCTCGTGGTCGCCGGTGAGCAGCACCGGGGTGAGGCCCAGTCCGCGCAGCATGCGGACGGCGTCGGCGCTGGTCGGCTTCACGGCGTCGGCGACGACGAGCACCGCGCGGGCCCGGCCGTCCCAGGCGGCCGTGACCACCGTGCTGCCGCGGGCCTCGGCCTCCGCCTTCGCCCGGGCGAGCCCCGCCGGGAGCGGCTCGGGCAGTTCCTGGCGGCCCACCGTGACCTCGTGGCCGTCGACGGTGCCCTGGACGCCGAGTCCGGGCAGCGCGCGGAAGCCCGTGACGTCGGGCAGCGGGCCGGTGCGCTCTTCCGCCGCCCGGGCGACCGCGCGGGCGATGGGGTGCTCGGCGGCGTCCTCCAGGGCGCCGGCCAGGCGCAGCACCTCGTCCTCCCGCTCGCCCTCGGCCAGGTGGACGCCGGTCAGCGTCATGGCACCGGTGGTGACCGTGCCGGTCTTGTCCAGCACGATGGTGTCGACCCGCCGGGTGGTCTCCAGGACCTCGGGTCCCTTGATGAGGATGCCGAGCTGCGCGCCCCGTCCGGTGCCGACCATCAGCGCCGTGGGCGTGGCCAGTCCGAGCGCGCACGGGCAGGCGATGATCAGCACGGCGACGGCCGCGGTGAAGGCGGCGGTCGGGCCCGAGCCGTTGCCGAGCCAGAAGCCGAGGGTCGCGAGCGCGAGCCCGATGACGACGGGGACGAACACCGCGGAGATCCGGTCGGCGAGGCGCTGCGCCGCCGCCTTGCCGTTCTGGGCGTCCTCCACCAGGCGGGCCATACAGGCCAGTTGGGTGTCGGCGCCGACCCGGGTGGCCTCCACGACCAGCCGGCCGCCGGCGTTCACCGTGGCCCCGGTGACGGCCCGGCCCGGCCCCACCTCGACCGGTACGGACTCGCCGGTGAGCATCGAGGCGTCGACCGCCGAGGTGCCCTCCCGTACGACGCCGTCGGTGGCCACCTTCTCGCCCGGCCGCACCACGAACAGGTCGCCGACGGCCAGTTCGGCCGTGGGGACGCGCACCTCGCGCCCGCCGCGCAGCACGCCGACGTCCTTGGCGCCCAGTTCCATCAGGGCGCGCAGCGCGGCGCCCGCCCGGCGCTTGGAACGGGCCTCGAAGTAGCGCCCGGCCAGGATGAAGGCGGTGACGCCGGAGGCGACCTCCAGGTACAGGTTGGCGGAGCCGTGCCCCTGGGCGACGGTCAGCTCGAAGGGGTGCGTCAGGCCCGGCACGCCCGCGTCGCCGAAGAAGAGCGCCCACACCGACCAGCCGAAGGAGGCCAGCGTGCCCATGGAGATCAGCGTGTCCATGGTGGTGGCGCCGTGCCGCAGGTTGGTCCACGCCGCGCGGTGGAAGGGCCATGCCGCGTACGCCACGACCGGCGCGGCCAGGGTCAGCGACAGCCACTGCCAGTTGCGGAACTGCAGGGCCGGGACCATGGCCATCGCGATGACGGGCACGGCGAGCACGACGGCGGTCAGCAGCCGCTGCCGCAGCGCCGTGAGCTCGCCCGGCGCGGACTCCGGCTCCTCCCGCGACGCGTCGGTGACCGGCGGGGCGGGGAGCGCGGCGGTGTAACCGGTGGCCTCGACGATGGCGATCACGTCGCCGACGCCGATCCCGTCCCCGAACGCCACCTTGGCCTTCTCGGTGGCGTAGTTGACGGTGGCCGTGACGCCGTCCATCCGGTTGAGCTTCTTCTCGATCCGGGCCGCGCACGAGGCGCAGGTCATCCCGCCGATCGCGAGTTCGAGCTCGGTGACGCCCGCAGGGGCGGCCTGCGCGGCGATCCGCGGGGTGACCTGCTGCTGATCCGGGACGGTCATGCCCGGCCGACCAGCTCGTAGCCCGCCTCGTCCACGGCGGCGCGGACGGCCTCCTCGTCCAGGGGGGCGTTGGAGTCGATGGTGAGCAGGCCGGTCTTGGCGTCCACCGTGATGCCGGTGACACCGGGGAGGGTCGAGACCTCCTTGCTGACCGCAGACTCGCAGTGACCGCAGCTCATCCCGGAGACGCTGTAGCTGACAGACATGGGTTCTCCTCGTGCGTCCTGTGCGTGTTCCGGTGGACGGCGTCGGGCACCGTGCCGTCCACCCACCACCAAATTATACCCCCTAGGGGTATCGAGGAAGGGGAGGGTGGGGGAGCGG